>JAOZOC010000122.1 GCA_029933495.1 Bacteroidales bacterium | reverse complement strand
CTGTCTTTCTATTTATATCAGATTCACTGTTTATTATCGTGTTGTCGTCATCGAGGAAATAGGTATGCATCCTTCCTTTTTCATTTTTGACAGTTCAAATATACAAAAATTTGTTTTTGATCAAAAACAAATGTTCACTACTGAACAAAAAATGCAGTAAATCGAACAGTATTTTCCTGAATTATTACAATGGAAAATTTATAATATACACATAATCAGTTTTCTAAACTATTTGGCATAATTATCGGCATAACTCATACCAGAATCATTTTTTGAATTTATGTAACGACCAGTTGTTTTATCACCTATTTAATATCTCTTCAATATCATTTTTTCCCCCGGCAACATGGCCGGGGTTTCTTTTGCTATGAATGATACTTCCTAAACTTGAAACACGAGAGCTTATTTGCAAAAAAGACTCAAAAGAATATGGGCAGGTAAAAATGTTTATCATAATATTAGTGAAAACATACTAATTTAGTCACAAATTTAAAATAATGAATTTTACAGTTTACAGATCATCCGCAGGTTCGGGAAAGACATATACACTGGTTCGGGAGTATCTGAAAATATCTATTGCTAATCCTGATGGATTTAGAAGTATTCTGGCAGTAACATTTACCAACAAAGCTGCCAATGAGATGAAGGAGCGGGTTATAACTTACCTGAAAGAGATATCAGATTTTCAAAATCATCCGGAAAAGGCTTCTATTAAGAATATGCTCCCCCAACTTGAAGATGAATTGAAATTGTCGAAGGATGAGATCGCTGAAAGGGCTTATCGCGTCCTCAGGAATATCCTTCATAGTTATTCCGATTTTACTATTAGTACCATAGACAGTTTTATGCACAAGATAATAAGGACTTTTGCCTATGATCTTCACCTTGCGCAGGATTTTGAGGTAGAAATGGATGCTGACGAGTTAATGTCGAAAGCTGTTGATATTCTTATAAGTGAGGTAGGGAATGATGCTGCACTTACAAAAATCCTGGTAAATTTTGTTCAGACCAAAACCGATGATGAGAGAAGCTGGCATATTGAGGGTGATTTGCTGGGGATGGCTAAAAGGCTGACTGCTGAGGATGCACAGCTTTATGTTGAAAGACTAAAAAAACTGACCCTTACCGATTTTGAAGAGATTGCCAAAGAGATCAGGGCTGCCATTGCTACTTTTGAAAACAGAGTTGTTGCATTGGCAAAAAGTGCTGTTGAGAAAATTGATGAGGCAGGTATTTCCGGAAGCTCATTTTTCTATGGTAACAATGGTATTTACGGTTATTTTGGTAGAGTCGCAAATAATAGGATGGATACGTTGTCACCCAATAAAAATGTGATAAAAACCATTGAGGAAGATAAATGGCATGCCGGAAAAGCGACTTCATACGATAGAAATGCTATTGATTCCATTAAAGACTTTTTGATTGATATTTATTTGAAATTACAGAAGGAAAGAGAGGCTGATTTTAAGGATTATGCTCTGTTAAATGAAATATGGAAAAATCTATATCCTCTTGCACTCCTGAGCGAGATTGAAAAGGTGGTTGATGAATATAAAAAGAGCAATAAGATTATTCATATTTCGGAGTTCAACAAGCTGATTGCCGGGATTGTTTCAGAACAGCCTGTGCCTTTTATCTATGAAAGGGTGGGAGAGAAGTACCGCCATTTTCTGATTGATGAGTTTCAGGATACTTCCACACTCCAGTGGCACAATATGTTGCCTCTTGTTGAGAACTCTCTTGCAGATTCTAATTTTAACATGATAGTAGGAGATGGAAAACAGGCTATTTACCGCTGGCGTAGCGGTGAGGTTGAGCAATTTGCACGATTGCCTGAGATTTACAATAAACCCGACAATGACATTTTCAGACAGCGTGAAGATGCTCTGAAACGCAACTATAAACCCGAAATATTGAAAGCAAACTACAGGTCGAAGGCCGAAATAGTAAAATTCAATAACGACTTTTTCCCTGTAATTGCCGGGTTAATAGGTGATGAGCTGAAATCTATTTATGACGGTGTTACTCAGGAGTTTGACAGTAAAAATGATGGCGGGCTTGTGCAAATTGAGTTTTTAGACAAGGATAGTGACCAGCTTGCAGGCATTGATGAGTTAAATGAAAATAGTATCCTAAGAATTGTTGAAGAATTGCTTGATGACAGATTTTCCCTGAGAGACATTGCAATATTATGCCGAACAAATGTTGAGGCAAATTTGATTGCAGCTTTTCTTATAAAAAATAGTTATAACGTTATCTCTTCCGAATCACTTCTGATTAAGAACTCTCCTGATGTGCAGTTTCTAATTGATATGATGAAATATCTGAATGACGGTGCTGACAATATTGCAAAGGCAGGTGTGTTGCATTATCTTACAACTAAAAATAAATTGAAGGGTTTGCTTCATAATAATTTGAATATTCTCAACACTAAAGAGAATGCGAGAGCAAAAGACCTTTTCAATCAGGACGAGACCTTTGTGGATGTTTTGCATAAATTTAGCTTTAGTGCCAGTACATTGAAAAAGTTGCCCTTGTATGATATGATTGAGGAGATGATTCGGAAATTCGGTCTTGCCGGACAGGCAGATGTTTATGTGCAGTTTTTTCTGGATGCTTTACTGACTTTTATTTCAAAAAATAGCTCAGGACTTTCCGGCTTTCTTGAATGGTGGGAGAAAAAAAAGGAGAGTAAGTCAGTGATTGTTCCCGAAGGAATTAATGCCGTGAGGGTAATGACCATTCACAAGTCAAAAGGGCTGGAGTTTCCTGTAGTGATATATCCGTATGCCAGATCAAGGGTTAAAAAAGCAAAGGATAAATTGTGGGTTGATTTGTCGGATAAAAAAGTTGCTCAGCTTGATGTGGCACTTGTAAACACCGGCTCGTCTCTTGAAAACACCGATTTTGCGGACTTGTATAACGAAGAGATGAGTAAATCGTTTCTCGATCTTGTAAACCTTGTTTATGTTGTAATGACCCGTCCATCGGAAAGGCTTTATATTTTAACGGAAATGCCACCGAAAAAGAAGGATAAAACTGACTCTGTTCCGAAGTTACTTCATTACTATCTTGCTAATAAGGGGCTTTGGGATGATGATGAAACCGTTTACAGATTTGGAGAAAGAGTTGAAAAAGGAGAAACGGAAAAGGAATCTGATGAGGATGTCTTAGAATTTAATACAATGATTTCGACCCCGTGGCGTAAAAGAATGCTGTTAAGCCTGAAAGCTCCTGAGTATTGGGATGTGGCTGCACCGGAATCAGGAACAAAATACGGGACTATGATCCATACAATTCTGTCGAAAATAAAAACAGAAAGTGACCTTGAAACTGTTCTTAATGATATGGAGCAGGAAGGAATAATTGAGGGCGCAGAGACGGATGAAATTGAAGATAAAATTCGTAGTTTTCTTAGTAAACCTTCTGTTGGGAAGTATTTTAAGCCCGGACTTAATGTGAAAACAGAGGCTGAAATTCTTTTGCCCGATGGGAAGTCTATTCGTCCCGACAGATTGATAATTGAAGAAGATAAAGTTACCGTGATTGACTTTAAAACCGGTCAACCTGCCGAAAGCCACAATAAACAGATAAAAATGTACGAGGAGAAAATCAGGGAACTGGGTTACAGCAAAGTCTCCGGTGTTTTGTTGTATCTGAATGAAGACCGTGAAGGATAATTATAAAGAAGCTCCTTCAGTGAATGTAAAAAATAAACATATGAAAAGGCTGGTTTTGATATTATTAATCCCCGTTTTTTTGATTTCGGGTTGTAGTGAAAAAAAAGAGAGTTTTATTTCAAAGGTCGTCAATGAAATGAAAAGTCACAATTCCGTGAGCTATAAAACAACGGAAAAATATTATTATGAAAATGAACGGGATACAATAACAACACCATTTGATGTCTGGATTGTTCGCGATGAAGATGACAGTGCAAGAAACGGTTATATTTGGGTTGATAACAATTATCGTCCTTATAATATGATTTATGACAGAGGTGATTTCTATCTTGCCATACCACCTAAAAAAACCACTGTGCTTTACACTGATTTTAATGAGGATTTTATCTCACCAATTGATTGGATAGATGTTTTCCTGAAACCTGATTCCTTTGCCGGACTGATAAATAATCCCCAAACGGATGCGGAATTTTCTGACACTGTTTGCCAGGGAGAGAATTGCGTAAAAATAAGTCTGAACTCTCATGATGGAAATGATAATGCAGTTACTAACGTTACTTATCTTATTAGCAAAAGCAGTTTTACACCCGTTTATGCAAAAATGGTTTCCGAAAAGGATGGACGTATCTATGTCAATCAGCTGTTTTTCAGTGACTTTAAATTTAATAATGCTGACCTGATCAAACTCCGGGAAAGAAAGCAAAAAGTGTTGGCAGATAACCCGGTTGACCGTGAAGGTTATAACTCAGAAATCTCCCGTCTTGAGAAGATGCTTCACATTGGTGAAAAAGCCCCGCTTTTTGAAGGAAAGTATTACTCAACCGGTGAAAATTTCAGTCTTTCGGATTACATTGGAAAAAATGTCATTATTGTTGATTTTTGGTACACCCATTGTCCTCCCTGCGTGAAGGCAATGCCCTCTTTGTCGGAACTATATACTAAATACAAGGATAAAGGTCTGAAAATATTTGGACTTAACTCAGTTGATAATCAGCATCGTAGTTTAAAGTATCTCAAAA
Organism: Bacteroidales bacterium; assembly: GCA_029933495.1. Classification (GTDB taxonomy): domain Bacteria; phylum Bacteroidota; class Bacteroidia; order Bacteroidales; family JAADJA01; genus JAADJA01. Next base: position 3,770 of record JAOZOC010000122.1, on the reverse strand, counting down.
CATTTCTGGGAAATAGGGATTTGAGTTACGACGTTGTAATGACACAACCCGAAGTTGACATCCAGTATAAGATCAATGGTTATCCTACAATATATGTTGTTGATAAAGAGGGGAAAGTAGCTTATATCGAAATAGGTTTTGATGAAGAAAAGTTTGAGGTACTCAAAGCAAGGGTCAGAGAGCTTTTGGAATAACCCCGTACTAAGTCAACAGGTGACTCTCCATCGCCAATGCCCTTTCTCAGTCACCATCTGACCACTCACCCTCTCTCAGTCACCTCTTCGCCCTATCGCCTTTTCGCTCCATCGCTAATCCCGACACTCAGTGATTATCTTGACCACTCACCTCTCACCTTTCACCTCTCAATCTCTAGCATCGCTCCATCGCCCCTTCGCTCCTTCACCCCATCAACCCTTCATCTCTCCCTCCCCCCGTCCCATCACCAATACCCACTCGCAGTCACCGGTTGACCTTCTTGTATCGTCCTGATTTTCGTTGACATATTAACATCTTTTTATGTCAACCTATTTCAGAAAAAGACCTTTCCAAAATAAATAATTAAAAATACATATTTTGAATTAACACAAAAGTTTAAAAATTATGGAAAATATCTGAGTGATTTAGCTATAGAAATCAGCCTCCAAAAGTTTAAATTTTCATCTGTTTTTTACTGCTTACATATCTACTATTCTACATATAATCGCTACGTTTACTCGATGAAACACTACGTTCACACATTAAACCCCGGCGTTTATTCATTTAGTTCATACTTGGGTTCGTGATGTTGTATCTTTGTTTTGAATCTTATAAATGAAAAACTAACCTTAAAAAACGGAGGATTTTATGAAAACAAAAAAACAAACTTTAGCAATCGTGTTAACAACATTATTAATGTTTATGTTAACCACAATCACAACACAATCACAAATCAGTTTTGAAGGATTTGAAACTGATCATGAAGGTATAGCTGCATGGGATGCCGATGGTAGCGGGCCGGAACCGGCTGCCTGGGGACATGATGTTCCACTTACGGGTTTCACAAACCAGCCATATTATGGTGCCTCACGAGATTATGTTGATCCCAACCCTGATGCGGCAGGATTTCATTTGCAAAATGTTATTTCAGGATTTCCTATGTTCGTACAGGCATTGGACGATAATGGCTTTACTGCAGAACAGGTGAAAGTAAAATTTGGCCTATGCAGCCTTGAAGATGATATTGAGGGTGTTGACTGGTTAATAACCGGGGATATGTACCATACTAATTATTGCAATTTGGGATATCAATTTGAAGTTGATGGAGAACCAATGATCTCAGGACTAATTGGATATCTTAATGCAAGCATTAATACTTCAGGAGGTACATGGTTTGGCGAATACTCATTTACAAAGCCTACAGATGCTTCAGGTTCCAGTTCTGCTGGCGTTCAGGAAGTAGCAATTGCTTTCTTGCAAGACCTGGCAGGGGAAGAAATGCACGTAAGCCACCAAATGGCAACAGTATCATATTTTTCAGGAACTAATGGCCGGGATGGCAGATATATGAATATTACAAACGGAATCATCCAAAAAGGCCTGCCAACAATTCCATTCCATGGCCTCCCGGCAGATCACGAGGGTGCAGCCGCCTGGAATGCTGATGGTACAGGGCCGGAACCACTCAGGACCGGGCATAATACTTCTTATTACTATGGTGCTTCAAGGGATTATGATGGTATCGATCCTGATCCCAATGCCGCATTTGGCCATTTCCTCGAAAACAGTCAAGGCTTTACTAATTTTTTATTGCAATTGGAATATCGGGGATATACACTGGACCAGGTAAAAATAAAGGCCGGGATCTGTGGCCAGGATGAAGATATTGAAGGAGAAGATTGGCAAATTATCAATGGCATCCACCATTTAAATGAATATCACTCCCATTGTACTGTTGAATTGGATGGGGAAGCTTTGTTAGGGTTTATGGTAGATACTGCGTTTTTTGTACATGAAGCGAACTGGAATATCACAAGCTCCCCTTCTATAGTATATGACGGATCGGAAAACAGTTCAACGGATATACAATTTATAGCACAAGCATTTCTAAAAGATTTGGAAATCCGGCAGTTGCAAATGGATTATTCATTATCATATCTTGATATATTTGATGACAATGGAAGGAGCGGAACTTTCTTTCAAGTGAATAATGGACATATAGTTGCAAAGCAGAGCAATTGCACCCGTATATATGAAGGAGTTGTATCGGGTACATGGATGGCTTCATGTAGTCCTTATATTATTGATGGAGATATTACAGTTCCCAATGGTGAAACATTAACTATTGAGCCGGGGGTATGGATCAAAAGCCAGGAAGGTGCAAGAATTGATATTAAAGGAAGAGTTGTTGCCCAGGGTAATAATTCTAATACAGGTGGTATTGTATTTACTGCAATAAATCCTGAGGCCGGATGGGGAGGTGTTGAATTTTTTAATACCAGTACAACAAATGATTCTTCATCATTTAGTAATTCTCTCTTTGAATATGGGTATGCACAGGGAGGATTTTCAGGACAAAACAGTGGCGGTGCAATTATTGCAAAGCTTTTTAGTAAATTACTTTTTGATCAGTGTCTGTTTAGGTATAACTGGGCCGATAAATCAGGTTCATTACCACCGAGTGGGGGTGCGATTGGCCTATGGAGTGCAAGTCCAACAATAAAAAATTGTAAGTTTTATGATAATTATGCTGAATACGGTGGTGCCATAATTCTCTATACCGGTTCCCATCCCACAATTGATAAATGCCTGTTTCATCATAATACTGCAACTGCAGATGCTGGTGCCATAATTTTTTATACCAATTGCCTTCCTGATATTACCAATTGTACTTTTGTGAAGAATTCAACACTTGGCATGGGTGGGGCTGTGGATGTGTTTGATGGTTCAAAACCCGATTTTGTGAATTGTATTTTCTTTGATAATACAGCAAGCCAGGGTAAACAGATTAGTGTATCATCAAATGATTGCATTCTTGATATCAATTATTGCGATGTGGCAGGAGGTGAGGCAGGAATCGGGCCTTATGGTATTGGTGCAACCGGCACTTATGAAAACAATATTGATGAAGACCCTGCATTTGCTTCCGAACTCGCCTTCGATTATCACTTAAGCAATGCCTCTCCCTGTGTAAATACCGGCGATCCATCCATTTTTGATCCCGACGGAACAATTTCCGATATGGGTGCACTATATTTTAGCATTCCGGAGCCACCGGTTGCTCTCGACCCCTTAAACATAACAAATATCTCGTTTACCGCTGTCTGGGAAGTTAATTATGAAGTGTTGGGATATATTTTGGATGTGGCTACAGATGCTGGTTTTACGGATATGGTTCCGGATTATGACAGCCTGGATGTGGGTTTTGTGCTTTTTTATCAGGTAACTGTTCCCGAGCCGGGGATACCTTACTATTATCGCGTAAGGGCATACAATGCTGCCGGATTGAGTGAAGTTTCAAATACTATTTTGGTGTTACTTACCGGAATGGAAGAAAATCTGTCTGAGAACTTAACAGGACTTTCAATTGTACCGAATCCTGTAATCAATAACGGAAATATAACATTTTCGCTCAGAGATGCTTCTAAGGTACAAATTGACATTTTTAACTATACAGGACAAAAAGTATTTAGTCTTGAGCCTGAAAACCAGCAGGAAGATGTCGTGCGTATTCCTGTCAATTTTGACCTGTTGCCTTCCGGAACTTATGTCTGCAGAATATCAACGGATAAATC
>JAOZOC010000667.1 GCA_029933495.1 Bacteroidales bacterium | reverse complement strand
GAACGGGTGCAGGCCACGGCAATGGCTGCCAAAGCCGGTGTAAATCTGAATTGCGGCTATCTTTACAAATATCTTCCTGCCGCTGTTGATTCGGGCCTGATTGACGAAAGTATTGTGGACAAGGATTTAAGGCCGCTTTTAAGGACAAGGTTTAAGCTTGGGCTTTTCGATCCTGATGAGATTGTTCCATATTCCAAAATTCCGGCTGATGTGGTTGACAGTAAGGAACACCGTCAACTTGCTCTTGAAACGGCCCAAAAATCAATCGTTCTGTTAAAGAACAGGAACAATACGCTTCCCATTGATCCCGACACACTGAATAGCATGCTTGTTGTCGGCCCTACGGCTGCTGATATTCAGTCGCTTCTTGGAAATTATAACGGATTCTCAAAGAGTATGGTGACTATCTTTGAAGGAATAACAGACAGGGCAGGACTGGGAACCACAGTTGACTATTCACAGGGATTTATGTTTCATAACGACTCCACAATGATCGGATTTTGGGAGGCCGGAATGGCTGATGCCGTTGTTGTTTGCATAGGTATAAATTCACTTTTTGAAGGAGAGCAGGGCGATGCCATGCTTAATCCTGACGGTGGCGACAGAATGAAAATAGAGTTGCCCTCTAACCAGGTTGAATATGTGAAAAAGATGCGGAAAAAGATTGGAAACAAACCTCTGATAGTTGTAGTTACAGGCGGAAGTGCCATTGCACTTGGAGAGGTTGCCCAAATTGCAGATGCAATACTGTTTGCCTGGTATCCGGGAGAAGAGGGTGGTAATGCGGTTGCCGATATCATCTTTGGCAATGTCAGCCCGTCGGGTAAGTTGCCTGTAACATTTTACAAATCAACCTCCGACCTGCCACCGTTTGAGGATTATAATATGGATGGCCGTACATACAAATATTTTAGGGGTAAACCTCTCTATCCTTTCGGATATGGATTAAGCTATTCCGATTTCTCTTATTCCGGTCTTAAACTGAATAACAAAAAGTATGAAAACAATGATACGATTACCCTTTCGGTAAAGTTAAAGAATGAAGGCCCGGCTGATGGTGAAGAGGTCATTCAGATTTATGCAGGAAAGAAGAATCCTGACGAGGATGATCCGGTTAAGGTACTTATAGGATTTAAGAGACTATTTCTGAAAAGGGGAGCAGAAGGGAATGTTGAGTTGAAAATCCCGGTTAAATCCTTTGCCCGGTGGAACAGTGAGAAACACGAATATATTACTCTCCCCGGTAAGTATTTTATTGGTGCAGCAAAAAGTTCGGCAGATATTTTAAAAGAGTCGGAGATTGTTGTAAATTGAAATGATTAACTGGTAAATTGTCAGGTTGAGCGAAGTCGAAACCTGACTTATTTTCAGACCAATACGTTAATAAACATTTATCCGGCTGATCTTGTATCATCTGGCAAAATCTATATTTATTTAATCATTAAGAAGTTAAGATAAACCTGTTTTCTGTTTTCATCACCTTTTTGTAAAATTTACGTAACTAATTGATAATCTGATATAATTTTTGGTGTTGCAAAATTTGATGTTAAATAGCCACCACATTTGTGTGGCGGAAAATATGGTAATCAGGGCACCCCGGGCTTTAGCCCAAAATATCAATTTATCTTTGTTAGAGATGGGCTAAAGCCCTTTTTTTTGCTGAATCGGTATGTGGCATAAATGCCACTCCTATTTATCCCTCCACTGATACAGCCATACACATGTTTAGTTGTGGTTTGTCTGTGTCGAGTTATAATGGAGACCTGACATCAGATGTCATATATCACCTGGCAATTTGAAGATATTTTTGTCGAAAAATAATGAAAATGATATACCAAAAGATATTTACCACAGAACAAAAAATTAAATCCGATCTGAAAAAGGTTATCAGGAGACTGGTAGCATTAAACAGTATAAAAAAAATTCTGAGTCAGATTGATAACAGCGTTGAGATTGTAACATTAACAAGTCCCGATAAATTAAAATCATTGCTTTCCGATTTAAAAGGAGACGATTTGAGTGAATACGAGAAAAAGGTGTTGAATGAGATAATAGAAACATAAAAAATTATCAGACAGGACATTGAATGTCAGTTATTAATGCCGGCAGTGGAAGTATTTTTGCAGCAGATAGTGAAAGTTTACAATTAGTGATCTTGAACTCTAT
>JAOZOC010000666.1 GCA_029933495.1 Bacteroidales bacterium | reverse complement strand
CAGGAACGAATTATTGCGGGGAGGGTGAGTTTTCAATGGAGCTGACAATTACTGTTTACGAAGCTCCTGATGTTACTCTTGACGCCTTTGATAATGTTTGTATACAAGAACCACCCTTTGCACTTACAGGAGGAAATCCGGCAGGAGGAACATATTCCGGTGACGGAGTTACAAATAATACCTTCGATCCACAGGCAGCAGGTGTTGGAACGCATACAATAACCTATTATTATGAAGATGTCTTTGGTTGTAGCAATACGGCAACTGCCGATATTTATGTTGACCCTTGTACAGGAGTTGATGAGAACGGCTTTAAAGATGGTATCCTGATATATCCTAATCCGAACAATGGAAGCTTTACAGTTAAGATTATTAATAATGATGTTGTTAGTATTAACATATTCAATTCTTTAAATCAATTGGTTTATAACGAAGAGAATATTAATACAAGAGGTGGTTATTTAAAAAATATTACGCTTGATAATCTGTCAAAAGGAATGTATTATATGCATATAGCAGGGATGGAGAAAACAGTTGTTCATAAAATTGTTATTCAAAAGTAGTCCGCTTTTTAGAAAATTCTGAAGTTTTATTAAAATATGAAATGGTTGCCTTTGCAGGGTAACCATTTTTTTTTGTACTTTTAACCAATAATTAAAAATAAATTTTTATGAAAACACTGATCTTATATTTCGTATCTGTTTTAGCCTTTTTAGGTGGTTTGTCTGCTTCTTTTTCTCAAACTAAAGTCATTGACGCTTCCGACTTACCTCAGCAATACAGAACTTTGGTTATGCCTGATGTCAACAATAAAGTACTTGTAAGTAGCAATATGACAGTTGGTATTGACAATTTATCAGAATCAAAAGATATTATTATTTTTTCTGGATGGCCTGTTGTCTATAATGGAAGTTCAAACAGAGGCGGTTTATGGTGTAACCTTGATGCTGATCCTGAGCAGGAGATAGTTTACTGTATTGCCCAAAAAGTTTATGCATTTAATATTGATGGAACAGTTGTTCCGGGATGGCCTCAATCTCTGGCTTTGCCTCCAAACGGGGCTCCTGCTTTTGGTGATGTTGATGGTGACAACGAAGGCGAAATAGTAGTTTCGGTTGCAACAGCAGGAACAGGCGGCAATGGAAAGGTTTATGTCTTTGAGAAAGACGGTACTCTTACTTACGGTTCCCCGTTTATCCTGAACGGAGGTGCCACAAAAACTCCTGTTCTCGCCGACCTGAATGGTGATGACATAATGGAAATAATAGTTGAGGAAAGAAGTTACCCGACAGGATATATCTGTGCCTATTATGGCGATGGAACTACATATCCGGGCTTTCCGGTCGAAATGGATTATATTCCCGGATCTGCAGTTGCCGTTGGTGATATAACCGGTGATGGTATACCTGAGATTGTGGGTGAATCATATTATAGTGTCTTTGCTGTGGATGTCAACGGTAATATTCTCGAAGGCTTTCCATACACAATGGGTAACGACAGGGTGTTTTCTTACTCCTCACCTGTTCTGGCTGATATGGATGGTGATGGTATAAGGGAAATAATAGTTGGCGACCATTCCCTGTCAGCTGGTAACGGTGCTGTACACGTACTGAAGAATGACGGAAGCCTTTTAGATGGCTGGCCAAGATATACTGCACAATGGATATATGGACCACCCGCTGTCGGCGATATTGACGGAGACGGAAACCTTGAAATTGCTGTTGGTGATCAGGTCTTAAGCGGAACTCCGGCATCAAGGGTTTATGTCTGGGACAGCGAAGGAAATAACCTTTCAGGATGGCCTACGTCGCTTATTTGGTCAATAAATAATCAAATAATTCTCGCCGATTTGGATGGCGACAATGAAACAGAATTAATGTGGGACGACAACACCAATGAAGGAAAGTATCTTGGCTATAACAGCGACGGAACGGTTATGGCCGGATGGCCACTTTTGGTTGAAGGCGGTTCAACATTTTTTATGAATCCTTTTGTCGCCGATGTTAACAATGACGGAATAACAGATATTTCAGGAGGTGCAATTGATATGGCTGGAAGTTACGATTGCTCACTCTATCTCTGGGATGCAGGAGTGGATTTTCATCCCGACATAAACGAACTTTCCATTTTGCAATATAACGTCAGACATGATGGTGTTTATGTTGATAAATCACTGCTTAATGCAGC
>JAOZOC010000665.1 GCA_029933495.1 Bacteroidales bacterium | reverse complement strand
CCTTATGCAGATATTTTATCTTGGTGTCTTATGCCGAATCATTTTCATTTGATGGTGCTTGTTCGGGAGGTTGAATTAAGTCAAGCTTTGAGTCAGGGCTTGACTTCAAGTCAAACCCTGACTGCAAAGCAAAGGACATTTAACGATTCGATTGGGATAATGCTCAGAACATACACCAGAGCCGTTAATAAACAAGAGGGCTTTTCGGGAACTTTGTTTAGAAAAGAAACCAAAGCCGAATGTGTAAACTGCTATTCCGGTATTGATCCATCTTTCGTCACAAAGAATAGAATATCTACGTATAACAACAAAAACCCGGAACAGCAATATCCGCAGGTCTGTTTTGATTATATTCATCAGAACCCTGTTAAGGCTGGCTTGGTGGAAAACGCCGTTGATTGGGAGTTCTCCTCGGCAATGGATTATGCAGGATTGAGAAATGGCAAATTGGTGAATAGTGAAGTTGCCGGGAAATATGTTGATATAAATAGTCAGGGCTAGTCAGCGTAGAGTAGTCAGAGTAGTCAGGGCTTGACTTTAAGTCAAACCCTGACTGTGTGCTGCAAACCCTGTAACGCAAAGAGTTATGATAAAACGAACCTTATATTTTGGAAACAACGCTTATCTCCATACCAGGGATGAGCATCTTATTGTAGATTTTGCTGAAAAGGAAAAGCCGCAGGCAATGGTTCCAATTGAGGATATTGGAGTTGTTATACTTGATGCCTTCCAACTTACAATTTCACAAAACCTTATTACAAAATTATTACATAATAACGTGGCTCTTATTACATGCGACGAACGACATCTGCCACAGGGATTGATGTTAAATCTTGATGGAAATCATATTCAAAGCGAGAGGTTTAAAACCCAAATAGATGCTTCTGTTCCATTGATGAAAAATTTATGGCAACAAACAGTAAAAATAAAAATAGGCAATCAGGCTGCATTGTTAAGAAACATCGGAATTGATACAAAAAACATGGAGTACTGGCAACGAAGTGTCGGCTCAGGTGACCCTGATAATTATGAGGGGAGGGCTGCTGCTTATTATTGGAGTGTGTTATTCAAAGATCATGCTAATAATTTTAAGCGTGGCAGATTCGAAGCTGAGCCTAATAATTTGCTGAATTATGGATATGCAATTCTGAGAGCTATAACGGCAAGAGGTCTTGTTGCTTCGGGTCTTTTACCAACCCTCGGTATCCATCATCACAATAAATATAATGCATACTGCCTTGCCGATGATATAATGGAACCATACAGGCCTTATGTTGATATGGTTGTACTGGATATATTGGAAAAAGAAAATAATGTTGCTGAGTTAACTCCAGCATTAAAAAGTAAGCTTTTACAAATACCTGTGGTCGATGTTTTGATTGAGGATAATAGAAGCCCTTTAATGGTTGCAATGCAAAGAACAACTGCAAGTCTGAATGCCTGTTTTGAAGGAGATCAGAGGAGAATAAAATATCCTGCATTTGAGTAATTTAAGTCGTTTAAATCAATACCGTGTTATGTGGGTTATGGTGTTTTTCGACCTTCCAACTGATACTAAAAGGGAACGCAGGAATGCTGCTCTTTTTAGGAAACATCTGATTAAGGATGGTTTTGCTATGTTCCAGTTTTCAATATATATGCGCCACTGTGCCAGCAGAGAGAATGCAGAGGTACACGTAAAAAGAGTTAAGAAACATTTGCCTCCGTTAGGTCATATTGGGATAATGTCAATAACTGATAAACAATTTGGGATGATGGAACTTTTTTACGGGATAAAAAAGGCTGTAAAACCGGATATGCCTCAACAATTGGAGCTATTCTGATTTTTATATCAGAATATCAACAAAAATCAAAATAAAAAAAAGCGGATAATTTATTTATCCGCTTAAAAACAAAACAGTTTTTTTAATCCTAAAAACAGTCTTAACCTATTGTGATTGAGTGAAATATTGCCACCTATACTGTTTTCAATATTTCAAAGATACAAAATGAAAGCAATTCACAACAGTATCTTGTTTTTTATTTCTTCAGGAATACTGTTTTCAATATTTCAAAGATACAAAATGAAAGCAATTCACAACTTGACGGCAACAATACGCCGGTTCTGAAACACTGTTTTCAATATTTCAAAGATACAAAATGAAAGCAATTCACAACCGCATTGCTTCGCCATTTAACCCATTTACTAC
>JAOZOC010000121.1:1293-8567 GCA_029933495.1 Bacteroidales bacterium | reverse complement strand
GAAATTTTATAATACACAAAACCTCTCCTGATGATGGATTTACATTTTGAGCACTATTACTTAACCAGGTAAGAAGCATTATTCCTCTGGCAAATGACAAATTGTTCATCCATTCGTATGAAGGGAAAAATTTACTTGGGTAATTAACCTTAACAGGATTTAATACAAGTGTATCATATTTGATATAAAACTGAAATGTTGATATACCCCCTTCAATATTTTCAAGTGTAACAGGGACAAAAACTGTATCTGAGATTTGCTTACCCAAATGAGGTAAATCTATTGTTGCACTTTGTCCAAAGCTTAATGTCGAACAAATAAACATTACGAAAGAATAAATGATCTTTATTTTCATTTGTATGATTTTATTAAACATTGTATTAATGACAAGCGTGGACGCTTGTCCCATCTGTATTAAAAAAAGCTTTATCCACAGTATAAATACCTGGATAAAGCTTTTACTTTTAGAATCTATTAACAGTAGATTAGTCTAAGACTTTTTTACGTGCGTCATAGATTTTCTTGCTTCCGTAGCCAATGGCAAGTGACAGAAGTATTAAAAGGCCTCCGCCAATTGGGGCGCCACCACCTACAGGTGCTCCACCTTCTCCTCCGCCAAAGGCAGGATCATAAGGTTGAGGCTGAGCTGTAAGAATAAATGGAACCATTACGTATGCTACGAATGTTAAAACTTGAATTATCTTTTTCATATCTTGTTATTTTTTATATTTACAAATAAGTTAACTACCTTTTACCTGATGAAAACCTTTTCGGTTTTAACAATGTTGTTTGATTTAACCTTAACAACGTAATATGTGTTTACATCATTTACAGGTATAACATTCATACCGGGTATAACCTTATTAGCTACAACCTCTTGTCCCATCATATTGTAAACTGCTACATCACCTGTTACAGTTGCAGGTACAGTTACATAAATGTTTCTCTCACTTGACCAGATATGGATGCTGTTAGCTTCCAGTTCAGGTGTTCCAAGTGGTGTGAAGTGTACGATGAATCTGTTAGGATCATCATTAGTTGTATAATTGAACTCATAAGAGTTTTCAAGAAGATCTGTCTGTATTCCTGTGAAAGTATCTTCAAGAACAACATTTGCGAAATTACTTGTCTCAACAGCCTCTATTGTATATGTTCCTTCAACACCTACTTTAAATGCCATATGAACCAGAGCAGCAGATTCCTGCACATCAATTGCAAGTTCTTGTCCACCTGATGTTGTATAAATTTGTGGTACGGAAGGTACAGATGCAAACATTTTCGGAGCATCTCTCATAATGTCATATCCTGTACTTGTTCCTTCTGCAAATTTAATAAAGATATTATCATGAGTTTCATTTCCAGAAACCTGTAGTTCGACTAAATTATCAATAACATCTTTGAAGAAATACTGTCCACTATGAATTCTTTCAGCTCCTGTTAGTGTAAAAGTACCACCTGCAGCAGTTGCATGAACAAAGAATCCTTGTGTTGGAGGTATATCCAAAGTTGGAACATCTGTAGTCCACTCAATAAAGTCTAAACTCATATCATCATATACAGCAACTGTACCATCAAGATTACTGCCGGCAAAGTTGATAAGTCCACAAGAGATAGCACTTGAATATGGATTTCCTAAAAGATTATATCCAGGCCATGCACTAGTAGGAGTATATGAAGGGGCATAATTGAAAGCAGCAGTTCCATCATTTAAATCTGTCATTGGGCCCATCATTTCAATATCTAATCCTGTACCAGGATTAACTGCATTACAAAGATATGCATTGTCATATTTAACACTCCAACCAATCATTGGATTTAATTGTGTCAAAGGAGCAGGATCACAGGGAATTGTAAGGTTACCAACCATATGCTGATAAAAGCCTGTTGTTTCATCAAAAGTATTTACCCAATAATCAAACATATCGTGATTTACAAAAGATGTTGCGAGAGGTGAAGCAAGAAAATGCCAGCCGTCTGGGGATCCTGAATCAGCAACAGTAGTAATATTACGGGTAAATTGATAGTTACCAATACCTGTAACACCACCAGAAAGAGCACCATCATAATATGATCCGGAGAATCCTCCAGGATCACTAGTAATGTAGAAATCACCATCATTGGTAAATAGCCCGTTTGTAGTAAGGTCACCACCCGGAGCAACTGTTAACATAGCACCAGAAGCGATATTTAAAGCACCTGTAACAGCACTAACTGTAATTACCGGATAAACAGCCTTGGCAACAACAACAGGAATTGTAGCATCAACACCGTCAGCTGGAACGCCAGCTGTCCAGTTACCTGCATCATCCCATGCTGAGCTTGCAGCACCTGTCCATTCTGTACCAAGGCCACTACCATCACTTACGTGGCCGTCGACAAAAGTCATTGTAAAATCAGCATAACCACCATCAGCTCCTGACATAAAATAGGTAGAACCTTTTTCAGGGTCAAATGATTTTGGAGGATCAACCCAAAAATGTAGATGGCTATAGCCCCCAGCAGGGTCATAATCGAACAATACCTCACACAAGAATTCACCCGGTGCAATTGGCTGACCACTAAATGTGGCATCAGTAAATGATACATAGACAATAGAATCATTGTATGTCATATTATTGTACCAGTTTGAGGTTGGTAAAAAATTAGCGTGATGATTCTGTACGCCAACAGGAGTCAACACGTTATAATCATAATTAAGATGAACCTCAAATGCTGCTATGGTATTGCTAATTGCAGTAACATAAATTGGAACTGCTATTTGCGTACCTGGAACTGCATCATCAATTTCAGGAAACTCCAGCGTAATTGTTTGTGAGTATACTACTGAACTCATTAACAAAATACTTAAAAATGTTAATAATTTTTTCATTTTTTTGTTTTTTAGTTAATTATTAATTAATATTCTATTTAAATTAAATTTCTATTTTGAAGGTGGAGAATAACTTCCATTAACATCTCCAGCACAAATACCCTCATAACTTATTGTCCCTATACCGTTTGTTACAGTAACATTTTGCACATGAAACAAAAAATCAGCTACATTCCAATTCGGAGGAGTAGAACCAGGATTTGCATTTTTCATCTGCATCATAAAGACATCTGCTACATTAACATTTCCATCATCTGTAACATCTGCAGCCAAAGGGCTCATTACAGGATCCCAAGTAGGTGGAGTTTGACCTGCTGCAGCCATCTTTGTCAAAAATATATCCGCAACATTTAATCCACCCCAAGGTTTTGAACTTGAAGATTCTAAGGTATAAGCACCATCATCAGGACTGTTAAAATTATAATCGCCATTTGAATCTGTTAAAGTGTTACCAACAAGAGTACTGCTGCCATCATACAAATCAATATTTGTATTATTCAAAAGTGTGGCATTAAAAGCATATGTGACAGAACCATAAATAACACTTAATTTGTCTGTCAATAAATCATTGCTATAAAGACAAGGATCGGTATACTTCACAGGCTCAATTGCAGAAGTTGACTGATAATACTGTCCACCATTCATCAATGCCTCATCAAAAGAGATTCCGGCTGTTGCAGTGTTATCGGTGATGTCCATTGTTACCTGAAACAATCCTGTGAAAGTTCCTGGCATAAGGTTAAAACCACCTGCTCCACCTGTCTGTGTCATTTCATTATCAGCTTCTGTGATAATTGCAATTTTTGAAGTCGTATTGTCAGCAATATTGACAAGATCATAAAAATTGTCCATTAGCGTTAACGGTGCAACAGTAATTGAGCTTGCAATACCAGAGCCAAAACCGGCAGTATTGTAATCAAAATAAACCTGCAAATCGCGCACATAAGTACCGGCAGTACTCGCCTTTACCTGCACATCAAATTGCAACTGTGTACCCGAATTTACAACCTCAAAATTGGCAAATTGCCAGGTCAGAGATTGGGAGATTCCTACATAGCTTAAAAAAGCTACGAATGCGAAGAGTAGAGTTACTTTTTTCATCATTTTTTGTTTATTAGTAATTAATTTATTTAATGTTACATATTTGCACAACAAAAGTACAAAAATAACATCTTCGCAAATAACATCCAAATTTATTAATGGTAATGGTATTAAACCAATAATTTTGCAAATATAACATCTTCGCTTTTAATTTCCAAATTTTTTTAACTTTTTTTTAATCTTTTTTCAAAAAAAGATAACATTGCCCTAAAACAGGCAATGCTATCTTTATAATATTCAAAGTTATGGTTGTGCAGTAACTTCTATCAGAAAATCACCAACACTAGTGCTATATCCATCATATTGGATATAATAAGTTACTCCAGGTGTAAGCCCAGTGGCATCAATAATTGCCATCCATCCACTACCTGTAGTTCCTTCATCCTGACCACATCCCAATTCAGATAATGTAGGACCGGTACAAACACCACCTGTCCATTCGTACAATGTAATCTGGCAATCATTTTCTCCGGTAACAAAATCAGTATTGATTTGTACATTCCCAGAAGCAGGTGCAACAAAAGAATACCACATTGTATTATCAGCAGTACCAACCCAGCATGTCCCGGCAGGCTCCCATGTCTCACCAGTAGCTAACGTATTGTCACCAGCAATAGGAGCTGCATCAACGGTAATAACTATCGGATTACAGAAATCATCATTTGAAGGAGGAGGAGCCAGTGTTGTAAATGTATAAGGACCAGCCCAGTCACTTAGTCCGGTTCCGCTACAACAGATATCCTGAACATAAAAGTCATATCCAGTACCAGTGGCAAGACCAGTAAGAGCGTAAGGACTTGTAACACCAATCACAGTTGTACCTGAACCAGGAACAAATCCTGTTGGTCCCCATTCCAGGTTAGAATTACCGGCATTGCTTGTCCATGTAAGATCAGCACTTACGTCTGTGATGTTTGTAGCACCAAGACCTGTCGGATCAGGACAAGAAAATGGTGGCGAGTAACTAAAGTTAGCATCACCTGCACATATTGTTGTAACACCCTGAAGATAATCACCACCCGCAACAGTAATTGTTTCGTCGTTGAAGATATAATCAGGAGCATTCCAACTTGGAGGAGTACTGGAAGGATTTGCATTTTTCATTTGCATCATAAACTTATCTGCAACATTTACATTTCCATCCATAGTCACATCAGCAGCTAACGGGCTCATTATAGGATCCCAAACCGGTGCGGCTTGACCAGCTGCAACCATCTGAACCATAAAGATATCAGCAACATTTAATCCACCCCAGAGCTTATCTGTTTCACCTGACAGTACATAAGTACCATCGTCTACTCCGTCAAAGACAAACACACCATTACAATCGGTTGTAAAAGTACGCTCAAGTGTACCTGAAACCAATTTAGCAGTACTATGATCTAAATCTGTAGCTGCATTGTCAGCATACTCCAGTGTACCTGCAACATTATATCCGTAAGGAATAGCAAAGCCACAAACTTCAGCACTTGAACCAGCACCGGCACCAAACCATCCAACAAAATATGACATACCTGAAGTAAGGTCAACCCAACGCAGGTTACCAGTACCACCACCGCCATAAGCTGCGATAAACAGATCGCCTGTCTCAGCATCAAATTCCATATCCTGAGCAAAGTTTATGTTATATCCGATAGGACCAACAGCAGTTCCAACAGCAGTAGCTTTATTTACTGTATAAAGAACATCATCGCCAAGGCCTACTGTATATAATACACCACCCGGGCTACAAGCAAGGTTGACCGGATTTTGTGTGTTCAGGTTTGCATCAAGTGCAGCAATGATTGTTGCAGCGCCTGTTGCCATATCAACAGTATAAAGATTTGTACCATCAATTCCATACATAGTACTCGTTGTAGCATCCCATGCTAAACCACTAATGTAAGCAGAACCTGTACTACCAATAACTGTTTTAGTACCTGAACCTGGATCAATAACAGTGAGGTCGTAAGTAGTCGCATCCTGTACATACCAGAAGCTATTAGACCATGCTCCTGAGTATGGATTATCTGTAGAAGGATAGGTCGAAATTACAGTCATATCAGAAGGATCATTCAAATTAAAAGAAAATGAACAATATTGAATATCAGGATTGTAATTATTTACAGCATAAGCATAAACAACTTTATCAAATGTACGAACAAAAGCATTCTGCCCTGTAATACAGTCATTAGTATTGTCCATATCTGTACCTAACAAAGTGCAAACATCAATTGTATAATCACCATCTGTAGCAGTCCAGGTTCCAAAAGTAACCTGAGTTGAAGCTCCGGGAGCAAGTGCAGTTACAGTA
This sequence comes from Bacteroidales bacterium, assembly GCA_029933495.1. Taxonomy (GTDB): domain Bacteria; phylum Bacteroidota; class Bacteroidia; order Bacteroidales; family JAADJA01; genus JAADJA01. Next base: position 2,304 of record JAOZOC010000121.1, on the reverse strand, counting down.
ACAACTGAAGTATATCCACCTGTGATATCCATCTGGACATCGAAAGTTTCAGTATTAGTACCACTATTGGTAACTGTTGCCATCGGGACAACCGGACCGGCACCCATAAATGCGGCTACATCAATTGAAGATGTTCCGACATTATGAGCAAGTGGTACATATACATTCATATTATCAACTGCCATATCACCTGTATAACTTGCACCTCTGATACCTAAGAACCTTAACAATCCTGAACCACCTGAGTAAGTAGAGAGATCGACGCTTGCTGTATGCCAGTCAGCCCCCTGATCACCGGACAGAGTCCATAAAGTAGTATATGTGGCTCCACCATCAGTTGAAATCTGAAAATTAAGTGTTCCCATATCAGCACCTAACATATTATAATCAAATTCAAATGTTATAGCTGTAGCACCTGAAAAATCATAATATGCATATAATCCGAACTCGGCTCCTGCAGAAGGTCCTGAAGTTTCAGTATAAACATACCATAAGCCTTCAGAAGCAGCTGAAGGTCCTGTTCCGCTAGAACCGGTTCCACCTGAATTTAACGACCATGAATAAGCAGTTGAAGGATCATCTATCCAGTCACCTTTAGTATCAACCTCAAAGCCAAACGCATAAGGTACTGTTACTGCATTAGGTGTGGAGAATGTATTTGCTCCAACCCAACCACTATATGTACCACCGCAATCTGCACGAACATACCAGTCATAAGTTGAACCAGCAGTTAAACCTGTTAAAGAGTAAGGATTGTTTGTTGTAGAAACAATTGTTCCTGTTCCTTGTGTAAATCCTGTAATGCCATACTCAATTTCCCATGTTGTAGCTGTTCCTGTCTCAGTCCATCCAAGATCAACTGAAGTTGGGGCAAGATTAGCAATATTTTGGGTAGTTGGAGGAGGACATTGTGGAATTTCATCAACAACAACATTGTCAACAAACAAATCCGGACCCCATCCTGAATAACCATGTAATCTGGCTAAAATTGTAGTGCCAAAGCTACTTAGT
>JAOZOC010000121.1:0-1283 GCA_029933495.1 Bacteroidales bacterium | reverse complement strand
GTCTGATACTTATTTACGCTTTTATAGCTTTTGACTATATTAAGTTCATTTGTAGAAAAATCAGAAGCAGTATTTCCAGCACCATCATTAGAATTTAAGTCTGTTCCACCTTTATGCCATACATCTGTCCATGTAGCTCCTGCATCATCTGAAACATAAGCAACGAGGCTATCAAGAGGATAGGATGTACTATATAGATGTGACCAGTCAAACGAAAGTCCGGGATTTGTTAATCCTGAAATATCAATTGAAGGAGAAGTCATTATATCAGTACTACCTGAAGACTGTCCCCAGAAACTGGCTTCAGCACATTCAACACCAGTAGTATAAGCTACCCAGCTATGTGTTCCACCTGTTAAATCCCAACAGTTTGGAGGCCAGGTAAGAAAATCTTCAGCATAAGGAGCTGTAAAGACACCACAAGTAGTTGTGAAACTATAAGTTATTCCCATTTGTGGTCCCAAGTCGGCTGTATTACTTACATCAACACGCCACTCATACTCAACTGATGCGGTCAATCCTGAATAGGTATATGTACCTGAAGCACCGGCAGTACCGCCTGTAACAACCTGTGTCATTGCACCGGCAGGTCCGAACCATAGATCATAAGTATCAGTAGATGAACCAAAATCCCATGTTAAATCACCTGAAGTTGCAATGCCAGCAGCACCACAAGCAGGAACAGCATTAGATATTTGTCCGGGGAATCCGGTATCATAAGCTGTAAATATTTTAACAATATCAGGATCTCCCTGATCGAGTGTGCCAAATACACTACGTCCCGGATACATATTTCCAAAATCCATAAATGCACCACCTACAGTACCACCGATCGGTCCGCAAGGATGAGGAGGGACAGGAATAGTTACTCCGGTAAGTGCACCGGCCATGTCAACCTGTACCATTTCATTTCCAACGGTACCTGTAGCATGTAGCCACAAACAAGGAACTGAAGCATCATAAGCCATACCATAAGCAGAACTGGCTATTACAAAAGGACCGGCAACAACAGCTCCGGTATAATCAAAGCAAATAAGATCCCCTGCAAAACTTTTTGCCCAGAAATTAACCCCGTCAAAAGCGAGAGCCCTAAGTGGACTAACAAATCCAAATACTGCAGCTGTATTGTCAAACACAGTCAGTACTGCGCCTGTATTAGGATTAATACTATAAAATCCATTTGCATCACTGGCATAAAGAAGTGAACCATCATTGGCCATATCACGCATACCCCAGGCTGTTGTTGTTCCTTGTAGGTATGAGTTTAACAGTGTTCCGTTGGC
>JAOZOC010000664.1 GCA_029933495.1 Bacteroidales bacterium | reverse complement strand
GAATGGTGCTTGCTTTTTATTACAGGAAGGAAGGTCCGCAAAAAAAGAAATATGAGTGGGAAGATGAAGAGGAGGATGAGGAGGATAAAATGGAAGCCAAAATAGCCGCATTTGAAGAGTATTATAAAAAAACGAGACCGCAAAAAGATGATCCCGATAATATCAGTGTCAAATATCACTTGAGGGATAATCAGGAGGAGGAGATTTAATGCAGTACCTTTAGATACATACTGTAAGCTCAAAATCCAAAACTCAAAGCACAAAACTCAAAATCCAAACAATATTAAAATTTATAAGATAGTTTGAGAAAGTGAAACTTTTTGCAATTTAACGTTGCATTTTGCAATGTTTTTATTATTTTTGCAAAAAACAGTATTATGGCAACAGCAATAAGAGTTTCTGATAATCTGGTGAATAAAGCCAAAATTCACAGTAAATTAGAGCATCGTTCAATTACAGGACAAATAGAACATTGGGCAAAAATCGGGAATTGTGCAGAAGAAAACCCGGACCTTACATACAGCCTGATTCGGGATATTTTACTGGGGCTGGAAGAATTGGAGCAGGGAGAATTCTCAGAATATGAATTTGATTGATTATGAGAGTAGTTCAGTCACGTCTGTTTAAAAACAGAATAAAAAAGTTCTCCAAATCACAAAAGTCGGAGCTTGATAATGTTATCAGGCTGCTTTTAAAACATCCTGATTCAGGTAATCAAAAAAAAGGAGATTTAAAGGGAGCATTTGTTTACAAATTCAAGATAAAGAATAGCCTGTTTCTTATAGCATATAGGTTTTCAGAGAGTTTGCTTGAATTAATTGTGATTGGCGAACATGAAAATTATTACAGAAATCTAAAATCATACATAAAAAATATCTGAAAATTAATGGCAGTGTCAAATTATTAAACTCTACTCAAAGTGCCGGTTTACGCTTTAAATAAAGAGATTATTTTCCCTGATCCCAATCTTGCAGACGAGCAAGGCCTACTGGCAATAGGCGGAGACCTTACTCCTGAAAGACTGGTTTTGGCCTATGCTAATGGTATATTTCCCTGGTATTCTGATAATGATCCGATAATGTGGTGGTCACCCGATCCAAGAATGGTCCTTTATCCTGCTGATTTTAAAATATCTAAAAGTTTTCAACAGACTCTCAGAAACAGTAGTTTTGAAGTGAAATTTGATACTAATTTTAAAAATGTGATAGACAAATGTGCAAAAGTGCCGAGGTATGGAGAAGATGGAACCTGGATAACGGATGATATGAAAAAGGCATATATTGATTTACACAGAATTGGCTTTGCACACTCAGTGGAAACATACCGCAATGGAAAACTTGTAGGTGGATTATATGGTGTTTCGCTTGGCCGTGCATTTTTCGGAGAATCAATGTTTCATCTTGAAAGAGATGCTTCAAAAGTGGCTTTGTACTATCTTGTTGAAAGAGTAAAAGAGTGGAAATTCCGGTTTATTGATGCACAGATTGAGACAGACCATCTCCAAAGTCTTGGAGCAATCAGTATTTCAAGGGCCAATTATCTGAATATCCTCAAAGAAGTAATAAAATGGCCAACCAAAAGGGGAAAATGGTAAATTTGTAGAGTTAATTATTGATTAATGGTTTTATGATGGAAAAAGAAAAAATGAAATTTATGGGTGAAGCCATCTGGCTGGCAGAAGAAAATTTGAAACTGAAAAATGGAGGGCCCTTTGGAGCTGTGGTCGTCAAAGACGGAGAAATTATTGGCAAAGGGATGAACACAGTCACCTCTCACAATGACCCCACAGCACATGCTGAAATTAATGCCATTCGTGAAGCCTGCGAACATCTGGGAACATTTCAACTGGACGGATGCGAAATCTATTCCAGTTGCGAACCCTGCCCAATGTGTCTTGGAGCAATCTACTGGGCGCGCCCGGCTAAGCTCTATTTTGCAGCAGGCAGGGAAGATGCTTCTGATGCAGGTTTTGACGACTCTTTTATCTATGATGAATTAAAACTGCCTGTTAATGACAGAAAAATACCTACTGAACAGATTATGAAAGATGAAGCTACCGGTGTTTTTAAGAAATGGAATGACCTTGACTCAAAAGTTGAATACTAATGACACTTGATATTATTTTAATTTTAATTGGTTGTTTTCTAATTCTTTTCGGTATTATCGGTTTTATACTACCAGTACTACCCGGGCA
>JAOZOC010000663.1 GCA_029933495.1 Bacteroidales bacterium | reverse complement strand
GGACGCTTGTCGCAGGACGCTTGTCGCAGGACGCTTGTCGCAGGACGCTTGTCGCAGGACGCTTGTCGCAGGACGCTTGTCGCAGGACGCTTGTCACATTTGCTACAGGCTGTTCGCTTCCGGCGTCCTAAACCTGACCATAAACCGTGCTGTTAATATGTCTTTGTCATAGCTGAAGGCACAACGATAATAAAATCGGCAGTATTCTTAAAATCATCCGACATCGGATTGATGGTATCCTGCTCTACTGTTGTGATTGTTCTTATCTTCAATTTTGGATTAGCCTGCTTTATCCACCATACAATACCTTCATAATTATCAGAATGATATGACCCGTCATAATGCAGGAATAATTGTCCCTTTTCCCAGTTTTGCAGAATGAAATAAGCCATTGTCGCATCCTTTATTGCCTGAGCCTTTGGAATATTGGCAGTAACGTGGCCACCCATGCCGCCCATCATCTCTATCATTGATTTGTAGCAGTTAACTTCAGGATCGTAATTGACCGGAAGCGGGGCAATCAGCTTTTTGGCCTCACTGCTCAGGCTGTCAAGTCCTTCAAATCCCTTCTTATTTACAAGTGCTGCATAGCGCCGGGGAATATTCGTTGCAATAAATCTCAAATCATTCTCTTTTGCAAATTCCAGAAGAGGTTTGTAATCCGTTGAATAGTTTGGCCATAGCTTTGCTTCAGCTTCAAAATTCTTGGTCTTTATAGTTCCATCTAAATATTCATCAACCAATAGCTGATTATCCGACTCAAACATCTCGGCACCAAGTACCAGGTCACTCTTTTTAGTGTCATACAAAGACTTGGTAATTTCAAGTTCGAACCAATGACTGATGGGATTATTATGCAGTTCACCAAAGAAAACGATATCAGCTTTCAACAGCTCTTTAATCATTTTATCATATTTAACATCCTTGCCGTTAGCATCATACAGTTCAAAGGCCTCTTTATCACTCTTCATAGCAGCAAATATCACAAACATTGCAAAAAATAAAATTCTGTACTTCATCTTAAATTACTTTTAGTTGATTAATAAGTTTATTTCTAACCTCTTCCTTTATCGGTGAGGCTTTACCGTTTTCGTCGATTTTCACAAAAACCATTTCAGTGGAACAAACGCTATCCTCAGCTTCGTCAGAGAACATAACCTTGCGGGCTTCAACCGAGATAGTAACCGAGCTTCTGCCAACTTTCAGGACAGTGCCGTAAATTCTGAGATGTTCCTTGACCTTCACAGGTTTTTTAAATAGCACCTCATTTATTTTCACTGTCACAAGATTTGGAGTACAACACTTAATAGCAGCAAAGTTACCTCCGGCTTCATCCATCCATGCCATTAGCGTACCTCCGAAGAGGTTATCGTTAACACCAATATCACTTGTTTTGCATATTTTTGTTGAGATTAGTTCCATAATCTAGTCATTTGCTTCGCTGTCATTAAGTAGTCATTCGCTTCGCGTCATTTTATTGACATTTGCACTTCGTGCGTCATTTGCGATGCTGTCATTTAGTTAAATTATTTTTTCTCCTTTTTCAGTTCTTCAGTGTGAAATGCTGACGGGAGAAGACTTTCCATTCCATCAACAATCTGAATAACTCCCTTCTCGCCCATCATTATGATCCTTAGTTTATTTTTAAAACGGTTTTCCGTTTCGGCCATTACCTGCCGGCAGGCACCGCATGGTGCAACTGGTTCCTCAATTGTAAAATTTTCAGCTTTTGCAGTGATGGCAATTGCCTTAACCGGCACGTCCGGATAGACGGAAGATGCATAAAAAAGAGCAACTCTTTCAGCGCATAATCCTGAAGGATATGCAGCATTCTCCTGATTGTTTCCGGTTACTATCTCCCCGTTTTCGAGTAAAACAGCAGCACCCACATAAAAAGTGGAATAGGGTGCGTATGCATTATCAACCGCTTCAATCGCCTTTTGAAGCAACAGATTATCCTCAGACTCAAGCTCTTTCCGACTCTCAAACTCTGTAACAATGAAGGAATGATTTATCTTTTTCATTAAATACTTGTTTATTGACAAGGCGAAAATACAAAATATATTATAACAGGTACTATTCTTTTTATTTTGAAACCGGTAAAAGTACCCCCCTATAAACCACCGTTTTTTTTTTCGGTGGTTTATAGGGGGGTTTTTGTAATATTTTATATATTCCTTTGTGAAATTATTTTTAACAATT
>JAOZOC010000120.1 GCA_029933495.1 Bacteroidales bacterium | reverse complement strand
CATAGGGAATGAAAAACATTTTCATCATTGGGGCTGGATTGTCAACACCCTGCCTTATAGAATATCTGACTGAAAGATCGGAAGAATACAACTGGAAAGTTACTGTCGGAGACATTTCGAAGGAGATGGTTGAGAAACGTCTTCAGGATTGTCCAAATGGAAAAGCTATTGCCTTTGATGTGTTTAACGACAAACAACGTGCAAAATATATCAGGGAGGCTGACCTTGTGATATCGATGCTACCTGCAAGGATGCATTATCTTGTTGCGAAAGCCTGCATAAGGTATAAAAAAGATATGGTTACAGCATCTTATGTATCGAATGAAGTTAAAGAATTTCACCAGCAAGCAAAGGAAAATGGGACTATTCTATTAAATGAAATAGGCCTTGACCCGGGAATTGACCATATGTCGGCAATGAAAGTTATTAATGAGCTAAAAGAAAGTGGAGCTAAATTGTCTGCTTTCAGATCATCAACAGGAGGTCTTGTTGCACCAAAATACGATAATAATCCGTGGAATTACAAATTCACCTGGAATCCACGAAATGTTGTTGTCGCAGGTCAGGGTGGAGCCCAATTTATCAGCCACGGAGCATATAAATATATCCCCTACCATAAAGTTTTCACGCGGAGCCAAAGGATGCATATCAATGGCTATGGTGAATTTGAAAACTACCCCAACCGCGACTCCTTGAAATACAGGACAATCTATGGGCTCGAAGATATCCCGACTATCTATAGAGGGACAATCAGGAGGCCTGGATTCAGTAAAACATGGCAGACATTGGTTGAAATTGGAGCTACCGATGACTCCTTTATTGTTGAGAACTCAGAAAACATGACATATCGTGATTTCATTAACACTTTCCTCAGGTACGAAGAAGAGCTAACTGTTGAGCAAAAATTTGCAAAATATGTTGGACTTGAAGATGATTCTATTTTTATGTACAGGCTTAGATGGCTAGGGCTATTTGAGGATAAAAAAATAGAACTAAAAAATGCTACACCTGCACAGATTATGCAAAAGCTTCTTGAAACAAAGTGGAAACTTGATGAAGATGATAAAGATATGATTGTGATGCAACACAGGTTTGATTATGAATTGAACGGTGAGCAAAAAATTCTTGAATCATCAATGGCGGTTGAAGGTCAGGATAGCATATGCACAGCAATGGCTATAACTGTTGGCTATCCGGTTGCAATTGCTTCAAAACTAATTCTGACCGGAGAAATTACATCTACAGGTGTTAAACTACCTACTACCAAAGATATTTATGAGCCTATTTTAAAAGAACTCGAATCATTTGGAATAAAGTTCACAGAAAAGGAAATTGAAGAATAAACACTAAATTTGCACGAAACATATAATCATTAAATCTGGCTATTATGAAAAAGCAATTCTTATTAATTCTTATTTCGTCTACATTGGTTTTCGGATGCAATCAGGCTACTGACAAAAATGCAACTGAGGCTAAAAGCACAAAAGCAAAGGATGAAGTCCTGGTAAAAGCTCAGAAATATTTTGCCGTTCTTCCTGAAACTGCAGACAACCCTGACAATAAAGTAACTATTCCTAAAGTAAAGCTTGGGAAAATACTTTATAACGACACAAGGCTATCACTTGAAGGAAACAATAGTTGTAATTCCTGTCATAACCTTGCTACTTATGGTGTGGATAATCTTCCAACATCTCCGGGAGATGCAGGAAACAACGGTACCAGAAATTCCCCTACTGTTTTCAATGCAGCATTTCACTTCACTCAGTTTTGGGACGGTCGTGAAAAAGATGTGGAAGCACAGGCCGGAGGTCCTGTTCTGAATCCTGTTGAAATGAATATCCCCTCAGAGGAATAACTGGTAAAGAGACTTTCTGCTGATAAAAAGTATCAGCAATTGTTTACAGAAGCATTCCCTAATGAAGAAAAACCACTATCATTTAAAAATATAACCTATGCTATTGCCGCTTTTGAGCGTGAACTAATTACTCCTTCAAGATTTGACAATTACCTTAAAGGTGATGAGAATGCACTGAGTTCAGAAGAAAAGAAAGGATTAAAAACCTATATGGATGTTGGATGCACAACTTGCCATGCAGGAGCTCTTCTTGGCGGAAATATGTATCAAAAGTTCGGCCTTTTTGGTGATTATTGGGAGTACACTAATAGTAGTGAGATCGACGAAGGAAGAATGATGGTAACAAAAAATGAGGCTGATAAATATCTGTTTAAAGTTCCTTCATTAAGAAACATTGATAAAACATATCCGTTTTTTCACGACGGCAGTGTTGAAAAACTAGACAACGCAGTAAGAATAATGGCTAAGGTTGAACTTAACAAAGACCTTTCGGATATAGAGACAAAAGAAATTGTAGCTTTTCTTGCATCATTAACAGGAGAGGCTCCTGCAATAGCAAAATAATACTTATGGGAAAATATGGTAAATGGGTTGGACTTGGACTAGGCTGGGCTTTTGGTGGTCCTATTGGCGGTTTGCTTGGGATGGTGTTCGGCTCAATGTATGACGGAATGCAAGGTGGCACTTTTCAACACAGAGAAGGCCAGCCTTACATTGATGGTGATGTAAAAAGAACCCGCCCCGGAGATTTTGCGGCCAGTTTAATTATTTTGTCTGCTGCAATTATGAAAGCAGACGGTAAGGTAAAAAAGTCAGAACTGGATTTTGTAAAACAATTCTTTAATCAGCAGTTTGGCAATGAGCTGGCAAAAGATAATATCCTGATGCTTCGCGAACTACTTAAACAGGAGATTGACCTGCGGGCTGTTTCATCACAGATAAAACAATATATGGATTATTCGTCCAAACTTCAACTTCTGCATTATCTCTTCGGTATCTCTTTGGCTGATGGTCATATTCATATTAAGGAAGTGGAGATGATTGAGTTGATAAGCGGTTATCTCGGTATTTCCAACCCTGATTTCACCTCTGTCAAGGCAATGTTCTACAAGGATATTAACAGTGCTTATGCTATTCTTGAAATATCTGCAGATGTAAGTGATGTTGAAGTCAAGAAAGCATACAGGAAGATGGCAGTAAAATACCATCCTGATAAGGTGAGTCACCTGGGAAAAGAATTTCAGAAAGCAGCCAAAGAAAAATTCCAAAAGGTTAATGCTGCTTATAATCAGATAAAAAAAGAGAGAGGGATTAGATAAAGTCTCAAATATCAAAACCCAAATCAACAGAAAACAACAAACAAGATAAGGAGTATCATATATTATTTCCCTTTCCCTCTGATTTTTTTCTCCAATGCATCATACAGGTCATATTCTTCATAGCGGTATGTTTTCAGACATATCTGCTTTAATGCGTGAATGGTTTCTACTGAATTCGGGTTTATTTCAAAGGCTTTTTGCAGAAAGGGCAATGCATTTTCATACTTAAGCTCCGCTTCCTTATTAAAATAGACTGATGAATCTGCATCAGTTGCAGACTTTGCCTTTAAATTCAGTTTAACTCCCATATTATAATACAAAACACCAAGATTGAACCAGGCAACTTCGTGTGTAGGATTCACCTCAATGGCTTTCTTATAGACTGTGATTGCACTATCAACATTGCTACTTTCCAAAAGGTTAGCGAGGGCAATCAAAGTTCCGTAATCTTCCGGTGTTTTTCTTAAAGATTCCTCAAATTCGGTAACACCTTCACTACCATACTCCGGATAATCAAGATAAATGTTGCGTCTGAGATTACCAATATCCGACAAAACACTATTATACAGTTGTTTATAATTTGTTCTTTGTTCAGGAGGCAAGGCAGCAGCTTCTATTCTTATATATTCGGTTTTCACAACACTATCACCCTTTTTCAACAGACTTAATGCACGTTTCGGGTCTTTCATTTTATTCAGATCAATCATGGCAAGTCTGTAATAGATATAACCTGTCAGAAGATCAGGGGTTTTCGATCCTTCCTTTTCAAAAAGCTCTTTTGATTTGAGGAAAAAATTATAGGCTTTCACGGTATCCTGCAATTCCAGATTAACCTGACCCAACAGATCATAAGCAACATACTCCTCTTTAATGTGTGTTGCGGTCACAAGACATTCCCCTGCATACATCAAAGCAACTTTCTTATCCTCCGGGTCATAAATACCATCGTAAACAGCATTTAACTGTGCCAGTCCTGATTGAAGTAAAGGTTCATATATTTTTTCTATCTCCCTCTTAATCTCATACTTAAGAATTCCAGCATCAAATTTCAAAGCATTCTGATAATCGCTGAAAGCATTAAAAAAAGCATTTCTGTAAAGTGCAATATTATTTGTATTATTATCTCGTGTTGCCTTGTAAAGAAGTTCAATGGAAGACTTCCCCCGATAAAGGTAAGCTGAGGCTATTTCATCTGAGGACAGGAAAACCAGACTGTCAAGTGCTTTATCCAATTCCTTTAATGCCTGTCTGTAATCTCCTTTTTGATATGCATCAATACCTTTAACAACCTCTTTATCCGGCTGTGCAAATAGTGAAATAGAAAGAAAGACAAAAAGTGCTGCCGGAAGAATCTTAATTCTCAACATAAGCTATGAATGATATATATTCGTTACAGTATTGCAAATTAAAAGTGCAAAAGTAAGGAAGATTTTTAAGATTCCATTATTTTGGGACTCTACATTGATATTTTATTTGGGGAATATTATCCGGTACTTGATTATCGTAGGCTGAATTATATACCCAAATATCATCTTTATCTTTATTATCAACCTGAGTATCCATATTAAAATCTCCGGTAAGATATCCAGGCAGTCCGGCCTCTGCCATCCAGATACTATGGTCATCTATATTGATTTGGCCATTTGCATCTGCATCGGCTCCAACCATACCCCAGACATTAGTACCTATCTCCTTGTATGTCAAGGATCCGCCATAAACCTTATCATCTCCTGTTGTATAATCATAGGAATAGATACCACCGATCATTGAAACAGCAACACTTGACATTATTCCTATATGGTTACGATGCCAAATAACAACAAATAAGCTATCGGTAATACTAATATCAAATTCAGGCAAACTCATTCCGTTAGTATCTACTATTGATCCATCTTTCAGGAGGAACAGGGCTTTTTGAGCAACAATAGCAGGTGATGTTGCAGTTCCGGCATCTCCGTCGGTCTCCCTCAATTCAACAAGTATCCAATCAACTATATCTATGTTGGGAACTGAGACAATGCTTTCTTCACCTGAATAGTTCCAGGGAGGAGTATTAAAAGGCTGATGCAAGGGAAGCATTCCACTATCATTAAAATCTGTTTTCATAGAGGTGTCATTGAAAGGACCTTCAAGGAAAAGACGCAGATCCAATGTAGCAAAATGAACCGGTTGTCCTGACCATGTTGCATTATTCATTACTTCAGGAGCTGATTTACCATTTTGATCCCACAGGTCATACATCAACTGACCAGAATTGTTTGTAATATTCTCATCCCTCAGAAATTCTATATATTCTTTGGATGTCGTCTGATAGTAGAATGTTACATCAACTGAATCAGGTATGAAAGGAAGCTGGTAAACTGTTTCATCCCAGTATTGCCCATCTAAATATGAATATGCCACCGGAGGAGATTGAATAGCCTCAAAGTTAGCATTAGTAAATCCCCTTGGCGGAATTCTATTATCAGAATAAATGGTATCACTTAACACAAAATGAAAGGAATGGCCCGGTGTAAGACCCAAAAAATATGCAATTGCCGGTGTAAGGCCGGGTTTAATTTCATAAATTTTTGTACCTGTTTTATCAAGAACCCCTGTTGAAGGCTCGTAATAACCAGACTCAAAAATTTCCAAAGTGACAGAATTAAATGCTTTAAGATTTATCCACATCCGTCTTCCTTCCGGGTATCCTGACGGGAGTTTATGTCCGGTTTCATTAGTAATTTTAACTGTCACTTCTGAATTCATTTGATCAACTGTCAATTCGAGGGTTGCAGCATGTTGCAACATATCACGCGCTCTTAATATGCCAGCATCTAATGCATCAATATCAGCTTCGCCGGGAAATACTAAATCAATTAAGGTTGGAATAAAAGTATTCCCGCCGGTCATATCATGGAGTGGAAGATCGTCCCGTACAGGTGCATAATTCTTATTACATCCTTTTCCTGTAACATCTCTCATATGACAGTCCTGGCAAGTAGAAACGAATGGCTTATTTCCTCCAAAATAGGTTCCGCTTACTCCGGCTGGTGTATTATACTCACTCATCAGCCATTCGCTATAAGTGCGTTCAACAGGAAACATAGCGTAAGGGCTGAAGTCAGGAGCCGGAGTATCAAAATCATTTGGAGTGTACCCAATAATATCCCCATTTGTATTTTTCACGGTACTATAAACCGGATTGCTCACATCATGACAAGTACCACATAATTTAGCTTCCGAATGATAAGGTGAGTAAGGAGTATCGTGGTTAGCTTGCGGGTCAAAATATGGGCCCCGTCTATGGTCAAGGTCATCACAAACATACATTCCATTGGCATTAGTTGGAGGTATATGATCAGAAATAGTTGTAAGATAATTTTGATCAAGGGTAAAAGTTGATGGTTTATTACCCGGCTGGCTGTTGTATAATGGGTCATCAGGATAAGGATTTACTCCAACAGGTGTTGGTGCTATCATCCTGTGGCAGGCATGGCAGGTGATACCTTGCCTGTCATCCGCAGTGAGAGCAGAACCATCCGTGGGTTCTGACCTCCCTTCGAGCCAACCTTTAGGTGTGTGGCACTTGATGCAGAGGTCGCCAACCTCAGGTGCATCCTGGTTTGCAATTGTCAGGCAAGCCAGGTATAACGGGTCACGTTGCGCCTGTGCCATCATACTTCCCTGCCAATTGAATGCAGGTTCAACAGCCAGATCATAACCACCATGACAATTATCACATTGATCTGGATTAGTAAAGGTTCCAGATTCAAGAGGTTGAGAACCGGGAAAGAAAAAATCGTTTATTGTTGTCGGTACAGACCCTTTTTGAGGAACAATAGCTGACATTAGAAAAAAAAGCAGTGCCGGTACAATGACTATTACTGCAACACGGGAGTAAACATTCCTATACATAGTACAAGATTTAGGGGGTTTAAGGCACAAATGTAAGGAAATATTTCAAATAAACCAATAATTGAATCGGCATTTCAATTCAAAAACAATTACAAAACCCCTTCCATTTCACTAAACTGCTTCTCCATACTCTCGACCAAGCGAAACTGCACTTTGGCTCGTGTTAAATTGTGCTCAGGATATTTGGTTTTGTAATAAACATCGCCTTCAATATAATCGGTAAGAAAACGCAGCCCTATAATATATGTCATCAGGCGGGCTGAAAAAGGGAGATATTTTACTTCAATTTCTGACAATACTGATTTCGTTTCTGACAAAAATCCCTTTGCAAACGCTTTGTAATATTCAATATTCATCGAAACTTTACTAAGGTCTTTTTCATCTTCGTTGGCTGTATTTGTAAAGGTTCTGATAGCATCACCAAAATCGTAGTGGATATATCCAGGCATCACAGTATCAAGGTCAATAACACAAATGGTTTCCCCTGCATCATTAAACAGGACATTATTAATCTTAGTGTCATTGTGAGTAACTCTCAATGGGATTTCACCATCTTTCCCCAGGATTAATATCTTCCTCATATCATCAGCTCTCTCTTCAACAAACTTTATTTCATCGGGAATAGCCCCTACCCTTCCGGCAGGATCGGCTTTAACAGCTTTTCTGAAATTATCAAGCCTGAAATCAATATTATGAAAGTCGAGAATTGTATCAACAAGAGTATCAACCGGAAAACCGGAAAGCATTTTCACAAACTGACCGTAAGCTTTTCCCCCTTTGTATGCAATTTCATCATTTTCAACTAGGTCATAGCTTTTGCTTCCATTGATAAAACTCATCACCCGCCAGTAATTACCATCTTCATCATTGAAAAAATATTTTCCGGAATCTGCTTTAAAAAGTTCCACAACCTGCATATCTGTATCTGTTCCGGCAAGTTGCTGTGAAAGAAACTGAGTGACCTTAACGATATTGTCAGTCAGCCCCTCAACATTTTTAAATATCTGATGATTAACCCTTTGTAAGATATACCGGTTCGAAGCCGTTTCAACTTTGTATGTGTCATTAATATGTCCCGAACCAAAAGGTGTAATGCTTATCACATTCTTTACCTCAGGAAAACGGTTAACAATATTTTTTAATTTTTCCACAATTCAATATTTTTGGCATAAACGATTATTTTAATAAGGCAAGCGTGGACGCTTGCTCATTCAATGTGACAAGCGTCCACGCTTGTCATTTAACCATCCACGCTTGTTATTTCACCATCCATGCTTGTTATTTAGCATTACCAAAGTTTCTCAGGATAAACACCCTGCTTTATCAATTTCGCAATATCCCTTACAGCATCATCCTTATCTTCTTTATATGTAACACCAAACCACTTATCTTTTGATTCAAGGACTTTCATATTTATCTTATCTCCTTCAATCAGGTCGTTCACAACTGTGGGAATATAAAATTCTGCTTTTGGATTGGCTGAATTTTCCAAAATAAACATTCCGAAAGCCTCTTCAAGAAAATCAAAATATGA
>JAOZOC010000119.1 GCA_029933495.1 Bacteroidales bacterium | reverse complement strand
TGGCAAACCGAAAGATGGTTCCAGATATGTTCTGAAACTGTCGGTGGTTTCTGGAAGAATGAACTTGGTAAGAATCCGGTAAGAATTAACGCGGTTTATGGTGGCGATCCCACCTCCGATCCCTGGTCAACAGCAACTAATACAAGTACCGTTGTAAATTATTTTGGGCCATCTGGTTTAGGATATATTCCTGCAACACCAGCTGAACTTGGTGGTTTTTCAGGAGGGACGGCTACGGATGTTGTAAATGCCATTAATAGTGGGGCTTTTGTATTGCAGCACCGCGATCATGGAGGTGAAACCGGTTGGGGGGAGCCTGCATTTCAATCTTCAAATATTAATAGCCTGACAAATTCTGACCTGCCCTGGATTTTTTCTATTAATTGCCTTACAGGAAAATATAATATCAGTGGGGAGTGCTTTGCCGAAAAGTTTCACCGATATACATACGGTGGCCACAATTCGGGTGCTCTGGGAATAACCGCAGCATCGGAAGTCTCTTATTCATTCGTGAACGATACTTATGTCTGGGGATTGTATGATAATTTATGGCCTGACTTTATGCCGGCAGAAACAACCGATCCTCCTTCAAGAGGAATTTTACCCGCTTTTGGAAATGCTGCCGGAAAAATATTCCTCGAACAGTCAAGCTGGCCATATAATACAAGCAACAAAGAGGTGACCTATAACCTGTTTCATCATCATGGCGATGCTTTCACTGTTTTATATTCTGAAGTACCACAATATCTTACTGTAAATCATGCTTCT
Organism: Bacteroidales bacterium; assembly: GCA_029933495.1. Taxonomy (GTDB): domain Bacteria; phylum Bacteroidota; class Bacteroidia; order Bacteroidales; family JAADJA01; genus JAADJA01. Next base: position 7,852 of record JAOZOC010000119.1, on the reverse strand, counting down.
GCACTGCTTTCAGGTGTATCATCATTTACTGTTACTGCTGATGCCGGTTCATTTATTGCACTTACTGTTAACGGAGTAATTATAGGAACAGCTGATGGAACAGGGTCGCCTGTGGCAATAACAATTCCCCCGCAAAATCCTGGAGATATAATGGTGGTTACTATTACAAAGCAAAATTATTATCGTTATTCAGGCAATGTTGACGTTATTCCACCTTCGGGCCCATATGTATCCTACAATAATCATTCAATCAATGATGCTTCTGGAAATAATAACGGAGAAGCCGATTTCGGAGAGAATATTTTGCTTGATGTGACTCTTGAAAATATGGGGAGTGCAACTGCCAATAACGTAAATGCAACACTTATTTGTACTGATTCTTATATTACTATTACAGATAACTCTCAGGTTTATGGTTCCATTAATGCAGGATCACAGTCAACTATAAATAATGCTTTTGCATTTACTATAGCTAATGACATTCCTGATCAATATATATTAGATTTTGAACTTCAGGTGACTGGCAATGCAGACGACTCATGGACTTCTTATTTTAGTATTACAGTTAATGCACCAGTTTTAGAAATTGGAGATTTAACAATTGATGATTCTGAAATGGGAAATGGTGATGGTAAACTTGATCCGGGCGAAACAGTTGATATTATTATTGGAACTACAAATGATGGCCATAGTAATTCACCTTCAGCTATTGGTAATCTATCAAGCACCAGTCCATATATAACTGTAACCACATCAACATCCCCCTTGGGAGTAATTAATGTTGGTGCAACTTCATATTCAACATTTACTATCTTTATCGATGGTGCAACGCCTATAGGGCAAACTGTTGATCTGATTTTTGATGTTGTTGCAGGTTTGTATTCCGGCAATAATACTTTTTATGAGAGTGTTGGCTTAATTGTAGAAGATTGGGAAACAGGTGATTTCTCCAAATTCCCCTGGGAGTTTAGCGGAAATGCTAATTTCTCGGTAGTTACCGAAAGTCCTTATGAAGGTGCGTTTTGTGCCAAATCAGGAGATATTTCTGATAGTCAGACAACATCTTTATTTATAACAGCTTATATATCAGGCTCTGGAACTATTTCTTTTTATCGGAAAGTATCCTCCGAAAGCAATTATGATTACCTTAGGTTCTATATTGATGGATCATTACTGGATAGTTGGTCAGGTACAGTTGCCTGGGGAGAAGTCAGCTATTCTGTAACTGCAGGAGAGCATACTTTTGAATGGATGTACTATAAAGATAGTAGTGTTTCTTCCGGTTCTGATTGTGGTTGGGTCGATTATATAATATTCCCACCAATGGCTCCTCCTCCGGCACCAGCGGAGATAGTAGTTACACCTGCAAGCTTTAGCGTTACTTTGGCACAAGATGATATGACAGATGAATTAATGCATATTTCTAATTTAGGAGAGGATGATTTAACCTACACCACAGCTGTTACTTATTTGAATGAATCAGGTTGGTACAATCCTGATTTCAAGCTTGGGACTATCCAGAAAAATAACCAGATCAGTGAAAAGGAAGAGGTGTCACCTTATACACAAATTGGAAACACACCTTCTGAAGCTGTTGGAGATGTTTTAATGCAATTAGATATTCAGACCAGCACAGGAGATGATCAACTTTTGGGTTGTGAATTTGATGGTACATATTTATGGTATTCCGGAGCTGGTGGTACTGCCGGGGTTAATCCTAATCAACTTTATAAGCTGGATGTCAATGGAAACCTGATCAATACATATTCACAGGGAACTACTTCTGACTGGGGAATTCGTGATATGGCTTTTAACGGCACCTATTTATATGGTGGAGATGATAATGGTTTTTACCAAATTGATCAAACTACCGGTGTTGTTACTACAATGTTTACAGGAAATCTGGGCTTGACAACTATTCGTGCCCTAGCTTATAATCCGGTTAACGGACATTTTTATGCAGCAAACTGGAGTACAGGGATTGTTGAGTTTGATGCTTCCGGTACTCAATATGCAACCCTTACAGCACCGGGATTAACCTCTGTGTATGGGATGGCTTATGATGATCTTACAGGGAATCTTTGGATTTTTGACCGTTCTGGTAGTCCTACAACTTCATTCTACGAATATGATATATCAACTCAGGCATTAACAGGAGTTTCAGTCCAGGTTCCTTTACTTACCGGGCTAACTGATCAGATGAATGGAGGAGCTTTTTACTCGACCAACCTTGTTCCGGGTAAAATAGTTTTAGGTGGTGCAGTCCAGGGAACACCTAATGATACATTTTTTGCTTTAGAGCTGGGTGATTTATATACACACACTTGGCTTTCAGTTACTAATAACGGATCAGGAACTGTTACAGGTTCAGGTACGGTTGATGTTACTGTTCACTTTGATGCAGATGGTTTGGATGTCGGTGTGTATCTGGGAGAAATTGCTATCAATAGTAATGATCCGGATAATCCTCAGATCATTGTTCCTTGTACTCTTGAAGTTGTAAGTGGTGTTGCAGTTAATCTAATTATTAATCTTGAGGGCTGTTATTCAGGTCTTGGGATGAGTGTTTCTTTGAATAGCTCAGGATATTTGCCTTTTAGTCAACCCTATAATGTTGGCCCCTGGAATTATGCCGGAACGGAAAGCGTTACGTCAATTCCGAATTCAACTATTGTTGATTGGGTTTTGGTTGAACTTCGTGAAACAACAGGAGGAGTATCTACGGCAACACCCGCTACAATAATTGAACGCAAGGCGGGATTTGTTCTTAATAACGGAAATATTGTTGGCCTTGATGGAGCTACTTCTCTTAGGTTTAATTCAACAATTACTAATAATCTGTTTGTTGTTGTTTATCACCGCAACCATCTTGGAATAATGACGGCAAATCCTGTGGTATTATCAGCAGGGGAATACACTTACGACTTTACAACTGGCGAAGGACAGGTGTATGGCGGTTCAAACGGTCATAAGGAGATTGCTCCGGGTATCTGGGGAATGATGGCAGGTGATGCTGATAATGACTATGAAATTGATAATAAAGATAAAAACGATTTCTGGAAAGTGCAACTCGGCAATTCAGGATATCTGTCCGGTGACTTTAATATGAATGGTCAGGTAGAGTTAATTGACAATACTCTTTTCTGGGAGATTAATGCTGGAAATTGTTCTTATATAATAAAATAATAATCGTTGCATTTTGATGATGAAAGAGAAACAAAAGCCAATCTTGAATGGGGTTGGCTTTTGTTAATTGTTGCATAAAGTAAAATATAAAACTGGTCTTATGAAATTACTTCACTTTGTATTAGCTTTTATTGGAATATTAGCAATTACTTCGGATACCTATGCAGGTAACTGGCGCCCCGGCGAGAAACAAGTGCTTATAGAAATTAGCAGCCCAAAACAGATTGAGCAGTTAAAGAAGTGGGATATTAATTTCGAGATTGTAAATACTGAAAAGGTTAGGGCTTATGTAGTATCAAAAGAATTGACAAATCTAATCCAAACAGGTTTTACTGTTAAAACAGAAATTGAAGATTTAAAGAAACATTTCGAAAATTTCTGGCTTGCTGAAGATGCTTATCATTCTTATCAGGAAATCATTGATCTGGCCGATAGCCTTGAAACAGAATTTCCGTCAATTTGTAAAAAATATATCTTTGGAACATCATTAGGAGGGCGGCAACTCGCTGCTTTAAAGATCAGCGATAATGTTGAAACAGATGAGCCTGAACCAGAAGTTATGTTTGATGGTGGTATTCACGGTGATGAAATTGGAGCTGCAGAAAATGTAATTCGTTTTGCAAGAGATATATGTATCGATTATGGCTCTAATCCTACAATTACCAATTTAATCGATAACAGAGAAATCTGGCTCTACTTAATGGTAAATCCTGATGGAAGAGTCGCTGTAAGCCGGTACAATAATAATGGCGTTGACCTGAATCGTGACTGGGGATATATGTGGGATGGCTGGGGAAATAGCACCGGTGCTTACTCACAACCAGAATCAAAGGCATTACGCGAATGTATGTATAATAATCAATTTGTTGTTCATACAACATACCATAGCGGGACTGAATATATATCCTTACCCTGGAGTTACAGATCAAGTCAGCCACTCGACTGGAATCATATTTATCAATTAGGTGGTGTTTATTCCTCTGTGTCCGGATATCCTAATCTTGAATACGGACAGGGAAATACAGGTATGTATGCCATTAACGGAAGCACAAAAGATTCTAATTATGGTATTATGGGTTCAATATCCTGGTCGATGGAAATTTCTTCTAACAAACAACCACCTGCTTCTGATATCTTGATGTACTATAACAGAAACTATCCTTCAATGGTAGCTATGATTGAGTATTCAGGATATGGATTGGATGGAATTATTACTGACATCAATACAGGCACTCCTATTGCCGGAGTTGTATTTGTAAATGATTATTTACCGACTTTCTCTGATAGTACTGCCGGTGATTATCATAAATATGTTTTACCCGGAACTTATTCTATCACTGTTGTTGCTAACGGTTATGAATCACAGACTATTAATAATGTTGTAGTAACAGATAATAATTCTACGACAACCAACTTTCAAATGCAACCTGAAGATGGTAAGTATGTTTATAAATTTTCAGCTTCCAGGATTCCAGGGAACAACGAAGCTGATGAGGGTAATACGCCGGCTGTTATTGGTGCTCCAGATGATATCAATTACTCATTAGGAGTAAACGGTTGGTGTGTTTTAGATATGCAGTATCCTATAGCCGACGGAGCGGGACCAGACTTAAGAGTTTGTGAAGGAGATGCTTCACCTGAAGGATTTACATGTTATGTTGGCGAAACAATCGATGGTCCCTGGATTAATATTGGAACTGGCAATGGTATTACCGAGTTTGATATCGCAACATCCGGATTGCCAGAAGCTCAATTTGTTAAGATTATAGACGATGGCGATGGTTCCTCCAATGTTGATAATGCAGGCTTTGACCTTGACGCAATAGAAGTAATAGAACCTGTTTCGGGCATTTATCTTGCAATGACTGAATATGTTGTTGATGATTCGGGTGGTAATAACAATGGTAATATTGACCCCGGAGAAACTATTGATATTTTTGTTTCCTTAAAAAACAATGGAGATATCACAGCTGAAAATATTGAAGGAGTTATTAGTTGTTCTTCACCATATATTACAATTATCAGTGCTAATGCTAATTTTGGGAATTTAGCTCAGGGAGAAACAGCACAAGCAGTATATACAATTTTAGTGGATGATATAACACCACTTGCTGAAAGTTTTATGTTGACACTGAATGTAAGCTCAAATAGTGGAGCTTATACAAATTCATTTGATATGAGTTTTGTTGTCGGTATAATTATCGAGGATTGGGAGACCGGAGATTTTAATAAATATCCCTGGACTTCAAGTGGTAATGCCGATTGGTTTCTAACATCGTCGAATCCGTTTGAAGGTGTTTATAGTGCTCAATCGGGTGATATTGGAGATAACCAAACCTCTGAACTTTTGATTTCCCTTGAGGTTACAGCAAATGATACAATTTCATTTTATAGAAAAGTCTCTTCTGAGAGTAGCTATGATTATCTTAGGTTCTATATTGATGGTTCTATGCTGGATCAATGGGCCGGTGAAGTGTCATGGGGGCAGGTAAGTTATCCTGTAAGTGCAGGCCTGCATTCATTTAGGTGGGAGTATTACAAGGATGGCTCAGTTAGCAATGGTTCTGATTGTGGCTGGATTGATTACATTATTTTTCCTCCTTTTCATATATCTGTTCCGCCTGATATTAACATTTCTCCTGATAGTTTTTATGTCACCCTCAGTCCCGATGAAACCACAACAGAAATACTTACAATAGCCAATTATGGAGAAGAAGATTTGAGTTTTAATATTACAACAGAGCCAGTCGAAAAAAGCTATGTAAAAGATGTAAATAAAGGAGAAGAGATATTTGGAAGCTGGGATGGTGGTACATGGACTGGTGGAGCGAGAGACAGGGGCAATTTATATCATGTTACTTCAGCGAAAACACTTACTGAGATGAAATTTTATCTGAATATTCCCACATCAACAGAGTTATACTTTTTTGTATATGAAGGTGATGCATTATCAGGGATGTTCACTAAAATAGATGAGATCTATATTTCAAATTCTGGTACCGGACAGGGATGGTATTCATCAGGAACTTTGACTGTCGATCTGCTTGAAAATAAATATTATTATATCGGAACCAGTTGGTCTGGCTCTGCTACCTATGGAAGAGGTAATGAGTCTGTTCCCATAACTACATCTTTCGGAACCCTTGAAACAGGAATGCCCGGCTCAATGGCCGGATACCCGCCTTCTGCCAGCTTTAACAATACAAATTCTGATGAATCACCCTATTACCAAGCACTTGTTACAAGTGATGAACCATCATGGATAGTACCAGGGGCATCTTCTGGTATAATAGCTGGCTCTGACTCTTTAAATATTAATATTCTGTTTGATGCAACAGGTTTAACTGATGGTTCATATAGTAAAAATCTAATAATTACAAGCAACGATCCTGACGAGCCTCAGGTCACAATTCCTTGTACTTTGGAAGTGTTTAGCGGTATAGCTGTTAATTTGAAAGCATATCTTGAAGGTCCCTTTGCAGGTGTAAATATGTCAACAGGGCTTAACAGCAGCGGATACCTTCCATTGGCCCAACCTTACAATACTACTCCGTGGAACTACACAGGAACAGAAAGTGTTGCCGCTATTCCGAATGCAAATGTTGTGGACTGGGTTTTAGTAGAACTTCGGGAAACAACTGGTGGAGCCGCATCTGCAACTCCTTCTACAATGATAGACCGTCAGGCAGGATTTGTTCTTAATGAAGGAACAATTGTCGGCATTGACGGTGCTTCTCCTCTCAGATTTGGTGATGAAATTGCCGATAATCTGTTTGTTGTTATTTATCATCTAAATCATATCGGAATAATGTCTGATAATGCAGTTACACTTTCCGGAGGTCAGTATAATTATGACTTTACAATTGGTGCAGGTCAGGTTTATGGAGGAGTGGACGCTCATAAAGAGGTTGCTTCGGGTGTCTGGGGAATGATGGCCGGTGATGCTAATGGCGACGGTGAGGTTGACAATAAAGATAAAGATGATGTCTGGGAACCTCAACTTGGTACTTCAGGTTATCTGTCCGGAGACTTCGATATGAACGGACAGGTTGAATCGGTTGATAAAACAGGAAAGTGGGAGGCCAACGCAGGTAAATGTAGTCACATTGTGAAATAAATTTTTAAAATAACATAAACATAAAAGCCGGTGAATTACTATTTGCCGGCTTTTTTTTATTATCTTCGCAGGGCTATCATAAAACTTTACAAGATGAAAAATATCTCCGTTTTAACAGCTATGCTTTCCTTCATGCTGCTAAGTTCTGCCTTTGCACAGACTTATGTTGACCTTGAAGACAATATGCAAATTGAAAGTAATTCCTGGATTGTGATAAATCCGGGAAACTACACTATTCCAGATGTTGGTAACGACGGCCTTATTCAGATTGATGGTAAAGAGAATATTATTATTGACGGTGAAGGTGTTACCGTTGATGGTACCAATTATCAGGGTTATATGGTGAAAATCAATAATTCCTCTCATATCAATATCAGGAACTTTGAAGCTGTAAGTCATTATTACTATGCTGTTTACATAACCAACTCAGATCATATTCAGATAAATGGCAACGATTTTTCATTCAACAAAGTCGATTCTACAGGCTGGATTTCCATCTGGACCGATTACCAGCAGGCTCTCGGTGGCGGAGTTATGATGTATCAGACT
>JAOZOC010000662.1 GCA_029933495.1 Bacteroidales bacterium | reverse complement strand
TACTTGATGAAATTAACGGGAAAAACCCGGAAACAAAACAGGTTTCATTACCTGTGAAGCTTATTGAGCGAAGATCGTGCGGAATTTTTACAAATCATACAGAAAAATAATTTGGCAAATTATAAAGTGAGTTAGTATTAAATCATTATTATGAAAAAAGTTTTACTAAGTATTGTGGTTTTATTTCTGTCTGTTCTTGCTGCATCTGCACAGGAACACACTATCGTAGGCAGGGTCACCTCTCCTGAAGACGATTTAGGTCTGCCCGGAGTAACTGTGGTTATAAAGGGGAATATTCAGAAAGGGACGGTAACTGATATGAATGGCGATTATTCCTTGTCGGGTGTTAAAGGTACTGATACACTCGTTTTTAGCTATATCAGTTATAAAACACAGGAAATTGCTGTCGGAAAACAAACGGTGATAAATGTTAATATGCAGACTTCAGCAAAGGAGCTGGATGAATTTGTTTTTACGGCTCTTGGTGTTAAGCGTCAAAAGCGTGAAATTGGGTATTCTACCGAGACTATTGATGCAGATGACATCTTACGATCGAACCCTCCGAATGTGATTAGCGGAATGGTTGGAAGAGCTGCCGGAGTTCAGGTGTCTCAGGGTGACGGAGTTGAAGGGGGTTCCACAAGGATAACTATTCGTGGGAATAACAACCTTACTGGAAACAATCAGCCTCTGATTGTGGTAGATAATGTTCCGATGGAGAATACACCCGGACTGACAAATATAGGCAGGGGTGTTGACTGGGGAAACTCTCTCTCTGATATTAACCCTCAGGATATTGAGGATTACCAGGTTTTAAAAGGTGGGGCCGCATCAGCTTTGTATGGCTCAAGAGGTGCAAATGGAGTAATCCTGATAACCACAAAAAGAGGCAGGAAGCGTAAAGGAATCGGTGTCAGCTATAGTTACAACTATAAAATAATACATCCTTACAGGTTTAGGGAGGTTCAGAATTCTTACGGGCATCAGGGACCAATTTCTTTCACCCCTCCCGAATTTCCAATGAGCGGAGACACTTTACTGTATCCGGGAGTTTATGGTACTGATAATCTGATCATTAATCAGGATGGTGAGATATCCTCCACAACTGCAGAATTCGGGTATTACGGCTCAGCCGTTTCCTGGGGGCCGAGAATGGACGGCCAGATGGTGAAGTGGTGGGATGGTGAAATGAGGCCATATTCCCCGCAACCCGACAACTATTCTTCAACTTTTCAGAACGGAGTTACCCAAACACATAATATTTCTGCATCAGGCGGAAGTGAAAAGGGAAGCCTGCGAGTTTCTCTCACACGCCAGGATCATAAAGCAGTTATTGATAATAGTGATTATGACCGTACAACAATAAACCTCGGGGCCAATCTGAAAATATCAAGTAAAGTAATAGCCGACCTTTCATTTTCATATACTAACTACAATCGGTTGAACAGCCCGATGCTCGGTGAATCATCCAATTCTTTCAGTAAAGGGTTTTTGTATTCCTGGCCTCGTAGTTACAAGGGAATTGACAGGGAGTATTATGAAAATCCTAACGGTTCAAGAAATCCCCAGGAGGGATATCCTTTCTATTATGTTGATAAATATTTATGGTGGAATTACTACAATAACAACACAACAATGCACCGCGACAAGTATCTTGGTGCTTTGACACTGACTTATGATATAACCCCCTGGTTAAATTTGTTGGGTAGGATAGGCCGTGATTTTACAATGGAACAGTTTGAAACACAGCATAAACCTGTTGATGTTATCGGGTTGCAGAATGGTTACTATTCAAATAGTCTGAGTAGAAATTATTCCGATATTTATGAATGTTTTCTGACTGCCGATAAAGATGCGATTTTTAATTCCAAAATTGATGCTAAGTTTACTTTGGGAACCAGCAGGTGGGATTATAATTATTACAGGATTAGCGGTCATTCGGGGACATGGTATTATCCTAATATGTACACTTTTAATAATTTTACTGAGACAACTTATACTACAGATGCCAACGGGAATACTATTGTTGATCAGCCCGGAAACTCGGCAGGAAGTATGGTTCCGAGTGAAGGAATAAGGCGGGAAAGAAATAATTCCGTATTTGCATTTTTGAACTTATCGTACGCTGATTATCTGTTTCTGGAAATTACAGGAAGAAACGACTGGTCATCAACACTTCCGTCTGGTGAAAACTCCTATTTTTATCC
>JAOZOC010000661.1 GCA_029933495.1 Bacteroidales bacterium | reverse complement strand
GTTGAAGCGCGGAACTGCGGGTTAAAGGCCATCAGCACAAGCTGTCCTTTTCCTTTTCTGAGCCAGACCATTGCAGTTTTGTTACCAAGTTTTTCACCATTTTCGATATACCCGCTTAAAAGAATGTCCTTTTCCGGAAATGTTGCAATCACCCTGCGATCCATATCAAACTTCGGAATTGAGGTGGAAAAAACAGGCTTTCCTCTGTAAAATATTCCTGTTGATTTATCCATACCAAGGGTTAACGAATGGTTTTTCTTCAGATTCACCTTTACAAAAGAACCCGGACAATACAATCCCTTTTTGCTTAACTGACCTGAGATATCATTGAAAGGCAACCTGAACTCTTCACTATTATCATCATCAAGTTTAATCTTAAGATTTGTATTAAACAACTCTGTTGAGCGTCCCCAGGAGACAATTATACCTCCGTTCTCAAGAAATGTCATAAGATTTTGCATTCCTTTATCACCCATTCCTTTGCTGTATTCCGGCGGATAACTGCTGATGTAATAACCACTTCCCGATTTATATTTGCCGCTTTTTAAAATATCCTTTGAAGTGCTTGGAAAAACTACCACATCAAAGTCCTTATTAAAGTTAGTCTTTTCAAAATCCTGTGGGTGTACAACTGTGTAGGGAATCCCGTATTGATCAAAAACATATCTTGTCCAACCTGCATCCATATCGTGAAAGAAAGTCTCTACAAGAGCTATTTCCGGCATCTTAAGAGTTTCAAGTTCAACATCCGGATTTCGTGCTATTGCATCTGGAGAAATAAGAAGTGAATCGAAAAATTTATCATATTTATAAACCAGAAAACTGCCCTCGTCAATAACTTCACCCCTGACATTAAAGGACTCTTTGTTCCTGTCAACTTTCCAGCCCTTTGCCAAAGCATAAAATGCTGCTTTATAACTTTCGTTATTCCCGGCTGGGAAAATAAAAGCTTCATATTCCAGCATTGGAGGATGCTTAATCGCATAATCACCTTTAATTTTTGTTAAAGAGGCTTCAAGCTCTTCTGATTTCGTATTAATTTCAACCGACTTCACACCTCTGTGCAGGGGCAATGACCAGCTTGTGATATCATAGGGTTTTATAATACTACCATCAGGAGTATAGTGTCGCACAGGAAATTCCTGAACTTCCATAACTTCCTTAATGAAGGAGCGGAATGGTTGCGCAAGAGGTACAACAACGTCACCGGCAGAATAGGGATAATCGTCAATGGTAACATCTTTCGACAGTGTAAATACATCTATTCCCTGTTCTTTCAGCAGGTTTACAATTCCGGCCATCTCGCTCTGGTCGTGCTGTTTCTTTGGCATTATAAAGTAATAAGGTGCTTCCGTTTTCCCTTTTTGCACCTCCTTCCTGCACAGGTCGTTTCTGAAAGTAAGAATTTCAGCTCTGTGTTTTGAAGCGGTTTTTATTAAGGAGAATGTGGAAGAAAGCTCATAATCAATAATATCCCCAAGACGCCACCATCCGCCTTCCCAGGGATAGGGCATATTTATGCCCTTCTTATATTCTGACAAACCCTTGCCGTATGCACCAAGTTCATTGGGTTCGATGTAAACAGGTTTTGCCAGTTGTACGCTTGCACACTCGGTTAGCATTCCGATAACATTTTTCCAGATGCAGGTCTCTGTTGAACCCGGCCAGTAGTCATCGAAAAGATAATGTTGTGCAACACCTGCAAGGCTGTCTTTGGTCATATCGGTAATCAGGTTTGAACCGAACACGCCCATCCAGTTCCATATCCCTGCATCAATATTCATTGCAATCGGATCATGTGGCGGCGGGACAAAATATCTGACACCACGGGATCCCATCTGGTGCTTTTCGACCATCACCTGCGGAAACCATTCAAGGTTGTAAACCGAAGCAATAGCTTTAGTATCCTTCTGGCTAAGAGTTATAAAATCGCGGTTATTGTCGTGTCCCACATATTTATGATAAACACCCGGCATTGAACATCCGTCATATTTTGTGTCCTTATATTTTTTATAATGTTCAACTATCATATCCATTCCGTCAGGATTATGGCAGGCAACCATCATATAAACTACATTATCAAGTGATTTGAGAAGAACAGGGTCTTCAGTCGTAGCCAGTTCATAAGTAACAAGTGGAGCAGCCTGGGAAGAACCCACTTCATTTGAATGCATTGAAAGGGTGGCATAAACAAACACCTTTCCCTCTT
>JAOZOC010000660.1 GCA_029933495.1 Bacteroidales bacterium | reverse complement strand
CCTATTCAGGTATTTATTTTTTCCTGATAGTTGTAAGGTATTCCGCAGGAGTCATAACAGGTATTTCAGATTCTTTGAAATCTTTCACATTTCTGGAAATAATTATTCTACAATTGGATTGTCTTACAAAAACATTATATCAACTCTGTTGTTTAATAAGAGGGAACAGTTCCCGAAGTTATATCACTTAAAATTTCTCATAATGAAAAAGCTGATTACATTTTTATTCGTTACCGCAATATTTACATCGTTTCTGACAGCTCAGGATTTTAATAATATGAAAGGCTCCGAAGCCTGTGCAATGAAAAAGGAGGCAATGGTCATTACAGATAATTCGTTAAAAAGCCCGAATACACCGAAACATAAATTCGATGTTTTGAACTATACGCTCAATCTTGATTTGACAAACAACTATTCAAGTCCGTACCCGAAATCTTTTACAGCAACAAATATTGTGAAATTCAGAGTTGATACGGCCCTGAATTCCATTCAGTTGAATGCCGTAAATTCTTCTCTCGAAATTCAGTCGGTTTCGATGGCGGGCGCATCCTTTGAGCACAGTTCTAATGTACTGACTATTACTCTTGATAACACTTATGAGCCGGGAGATATAGTTGAGGTTAAGATTGACTATGAACATAAAAATGTAAACGATTATGCTTTTAATGTGGGTGGTGGTTTTGTCTTTACCGACTGTGAACCGGAAGGTGCCAGAAAATGGTTTCCCTGCTATGATAAGCCATCGGATAAGGCCACATTTGACCTTACGGCAATTGTTCCGTCTGATGTGCTTCTCGGCTCAAACGGCAGACTTGAGGATTCCACAACAAACGGAAGCACAACCACTTTTCACTGGATAAGCCGCGACCCTGTCCCGACCTATCTGATGGTTATCACATCAAGCAACGATTACAGTGTTGATGTTATTGACTGGACATATTCCGGTGGTACAAAGGATACGACAATGCCCGTCAGGTTCTATTATCAGAGCGGAGAGAATCCTTCATCTATGGAAACCAAAGTTCCTCAGATGTTAACGGAGTTTTCTGACCTGTTTGGCATTCATCCCTTTGAAAAAGACGGGTATGCAACTGCCAACAATCTTTTTGCCTGGGGTGGAATGGAAAACCAGTCGCTTACGACACTTTGCTCTGGGTGCTGGTCTGAGGGTCTTATATCACACGAGCTTGCCCACCAGTGGTTTGGAGATATGATAAGTCCGGGAACCTGGGCCGAAATATGGCTGAATGAGGGTTTTGCCACCTATTCAGAGGCGCTGTGGATTGAACACAAGTATGGCTATTCAGCTTATCACAGTGATATTATCTCCAATGCCAACGGCTATAAGAACAATAATCCGGGATGGGCTATTTCCGATCCGGACTGGGCTGTGAACACTCCTCCGTCGAATGTTATGTTCAATTATGCAATTACCTACCAAAAGAGCTCCTGCGTACTTCATCTGCTGAGATATACGCTTGGCGACGATGTCTTTTTTGATGCTATAAAACAGTATGCGACCGACACTGCAAATTTCAGGTATAAAACAACAACAACGACAGATTTTAATGCAAAAATAAGTGAGGTGGCAGGCCAGAATCTTGACTGGTTTTTTGATGAATGGATATATGAGCCTAACCATCCGGTATATCAAAATACTTACAGCATTGACACCGATGGTAGCGGTAACTGGTTTGTTTACTTTCAGGCAACACAGGTTCAGACAAATGCACCTTTTTTTACAATGCCCATTGAGATTTATGTGAAGTTCGCCGATTTTTCAGATACCACAATCAGGGTTTTCAATGATGAAAACAATCAGGTGTTCAGCTTTCAGTTTGATAAACAACCGGGGATAGTTTTATTTGACAGAAATAATAAGATTGTGCTGAAAGAGGCTGACCTTACAACCGGAATTATTGACAACAACACAAATTCAGGAAGTTTTAAACTATACCAGAACAGACCAAATCCGTTCGGTTCCATTACTGAAATTGATTATTCTGTTGGAGTCGGGACGGATATTAAAATAACCGTTTACGACCAGAAAGGCAATGTAGTCAGAACTTTGGTAAACAAATATCAAACACCCGGAAGATATAACGTTTCATTTGAGAAAGATGACCTTTCTCCCGGTATTTATTATTATCGGATTGAATCGGGCAACTATTCCGAATCACGGAAGATGATAGTGAGATAACTGGTTAAGA
>JAOZOC010000118.1:2639-8662 GCA_029933495.1 Bacteroidales bacterium | reverse complement strand
GGCGGTGAATTCCATAACTTGCCCTTATAACGAAAAAGGAATTTAGCTTACCATAGAAATAACTTCTGGAATTTGGGAAATAAGGGTTAATAGTCCGAATCTGCTTCAACGATTTAATTTCAACAATATCAAAAGAAAGAATTCTCTTTTTGAATGCGGTTTTGTTGTATCCTTTACTGAATTTTAGGCCCCAGCCTTGCGAGTGCAGGATAATACCGCCACTTGTCTCCTTCAATAACAGAATATTTTTTGTTGAATCAATTGAAGCAACCTTTTGTGTATAACCCACTGTTGCACTAAGCAATAGGATTAAAACAAATAATATCTTGAATTGAGAATACATTTTATATTAAATAAAAAAATAAATAGCGTATAAAAATACTATTTATTTTTTAATCAACCCAAGTTGATAACTATATTATTTAAGAAAAATATTCCTGAGCAAAGATTTAATGCCTTTGTTCTATTTGAAATTTTCTGGCTTCGCCATAAGCCGGACAACTTTGGGGAGATCTGCATGACTCAACAATTAAACCAAGTGTTATTGCTGTTAGTAGTATTAGGACAATTTTTTTCATATTAATTTAATTACGTTCGACAAAGATAAATATTTTTTTATACGCCGTGGTTTTGTATAAAACTTAATTTTGTTAGCGCATATTGCAAAACGTTTGCCATATTTTGTATATTAATTTATTGTAATAATGGAAAAAGTAAAACCTGTTATTGAAACATCCTGGAAAAGAGAGCTTTCTGAAGAGTTTGATTCTAAGTATTTTTTTAAGCTAAAGGAGTTTTTAATTTTTGAAAAGCAGAAATTTATTATTTATCCTCCGGCTTCGGATATTTTTGCCGCTTTTAACTATACACCTTATGATAATGTTAAGGTTGTAATATTGGGGCAGGACCCATATCATGGCAAAGGGCAGGCAAATGGACTGTGTTTCTCAGTAAATGATAATATCAAAAAGCCGCCTTCACTACAAAACATTTTTAAAGAATTGCAGAATGATTTGGGATATACGATTTCTGAAAGTGGTAATCTTGAAAAGTGGGCAAGACAAGGTGTCCTGCTTTTAAACGCAACTTTGACAGTTAGAGCCAGGCAAGCTGGTTCACATCAAAACAGGGGTTGGGAGCAATTTACCGATTCTGCAATAAAACGCGTGTCAGACAAAAGAGAAAATATTGTCTTTATCCTATGGGGAAATTATGCAAGAGCAAAAAGAAAATTGATTAATACCGAAAAACATTTAATAATTGAATCACCACACCCTTCTCCTTTCTCAGCACATAGTGGCTTTTTTGGCAGCAGGCCTTTTTCAAAGACAAACAACTATCTGATCAGTAAAGGTATCGAACCGGTTAACTGGAGCTTATAGTTTATTCTTTCCCTTCAATCCAGTTTACTATTTTTGATGAAAACGGTTTCTCCTTGGGCTTGGCATACCCAACCAGGTTGCCATTCTCATCAATCATATATTTCTGGAAGTTCCAGCCCACTTTTGAGTCCATAACACCGTTCTCATCCTTGGATGTCAGCCATTTATAAACCGGATGAACCTCTTTCCCCTTGACCGATATTTTTGCCATCATTGGGAAAGTAACACCATAATTCATAGTACAGAATTGCTTTATCTCCTCATTTGTTCCAGGCTCTTGTCTCATAAAATTATTTGCCGGAAATCCGATTATAGTGAAATTATCATCTTTATACTTTTTATAAAGCTTCTCCAAATCCTCATACTGGGGAGTAAATCCACATTTTGATGCTGTGTTGACTACCAAAATCTTTTTCCCTTTCAGTTTTGAAAAGTGAAGCGTGTCACCATCAATTGTTTCTGCACTCAGACTGTAAAAGTCGGTTTGTTGTGCTTGTGCAAGGTTTACCAGTGATATGAAAAAGACCGTTGTCAGTAAATATTTTATTGAGTTCATATTAATAAGTTTAATTGTAATAGTTTAAATAGAACCGTTTTAATTTTCATTTGTTCATTAAGAATAACACAGGTAATAAGAACAATTATTATTTTCGCAACATAATTCGACGATATGGACAGGCAGATACTCAGGCTTGCGATACCTAATATAATCAGCAATATTACCGTTCCTCTTTTGGGGATGGTTGATCTTGCTATTCTCGGGCATCTCGAGTCGGCAGTCTATATTGGAGCTATTGCCCTTGGTGGATTGATATTCAACTTTATATATGCTGTTTTTAGTTTTCTGCGTATGGGAACAAGCGGCTTTACAGCTCAGGCATATGGTGAAAAGGATAATACCGAAATGATAATGATGTTTGGTCGGTCATTGTTCTTTGCAATAGTAGGTGGGTTGTTATTAATATTACTTCAGTACCCGATAGATATTTTTAGTTTTTATATTATGGATGGCTCAGCAGAAGTAAAAACACTTGCAAGGGAATACTATTATATTAGAATATATGCTGCACCTGCTTCTCTGGGAATTTTAGCTTTGTCAGGTTGGTTTACAGGCATGCAGAATGCCAGAATACCTATGTTTATCGCAATTTCTATAAACATTATCAACATAGGAGCAAACCTTATTTTTGTTTATGGTTTTGGAATGAAATCAGACGGTGTTGCCTGGGGAACTGTAATTGCTCAGTATTCAGGACTGATATTAGGTTTATTCTTACTAAGAAAAAAATACAGGAAGCTATTGAGATTTTGGGATAAAAGTGATTTTTTTAACTGGCAGAAACTCGGGCGCTTTTTTAAGGTCAATCTTGATATAATCATCCGAACAGTATGTCTGATATTTACATTTGCTTTTTTTACTTCTCAATCGGCAAAAATGGATGACACCATATTGGCTGTAAACACAGTTTTATTACAATATTTGTTCGTCTTTGCCTATCTTACCGATGGATTTGCTTATGCTGCTGAGGCTCTTGTCGGGAAGTTTATTGGTGCAAGGAATCTGCCTGACTTAAAAATAGTAATTAAGCGGTTATTTTTGTGGGGACTTGGTTTTAGCATTCCTTTTACAGTCATTTATCTTGTTTTCGGGCAATCGCTTATGCTTATTCTTACTAATAATGAGAGTGTTATTGATGCGGCATCTCCTTATCTGTTTTGGATAGGGGTTGTTCCCCTGGCAACATTTGCTGCCTTTGTGTGGGATGGTATTTATATAGGGGCAACGGCTTCGGTCCCTATGCGTAATACACTTCTGATCGCTACATTTTTGGTTTTCCTCCCGTCTTATTATATCCTGGAGAATTATATTGGTAATCACGGCCTTTGGCTCTCAATGATGCTGTTTATGGTTACCAGAGGCGTTATGCTGACAATTTTCAGGAAGAGATATATCTATTCAAAGATATATGTTTGAAATTTTTTATAAAAAACATTATAAACCGATTTGTAAATAGATGTAAAGTTGTAAATTTGACCCTTTTAATTATGCAATAATCAAAATATTAACAATACTAAAAAATATTGAAATGGCTAAAAGAACAATAGTTAGTTTACCGGGTGACGGAATAGGAAGAACTGTTCTCGATGATACAATCCGTGTATTGGATGCCGCAGGATTTGATGCGGAATATGTTGAAGGTGATATTGGTTGGGAATTCTGGCGTAATGAGGGAAACCCATTGCCAGACAGAACCATTGACCTGCTAAAGAAACACAAAATAGCATTATTCGGTGCTATTACTTCAAAACCCAAGGATGCTGCTACAGAAGAACTCGATCCTTCATTAAGAGATAAAGGATTGATCTACTCAAGCCCTATAGTAGGCCTGCGTCAACATTTTGGTCTCGATATCTGTATGCGCCCTTGCCATTCCTATAATGGTAATCCGCTGAATTTTATAAGAAGAGGAAAAGGTGATGATATTGAAGAGCCTGAAGTAGATGTGGTTATTTTTCGTCAGAATACAGAAGGTCTTTATGGCGGAGTTGAGTGGAGTAATCCACCGGAGCAAGTTTATGAAGCCTTGATGACTCATCCGAAGTTTGTTAAAAATTTTGGAAAAACACCCAAAGATGAGATTTCAGTCTCTACCAGAATCTTTACAAAAAAGGCGACAGAAAGAATTTTGAGGGCAGCTTTCGAGCATGCAAAAAAGTATGGTTATAAATCTGTTACTGTTTGCGAAAAACCAAATGTTATCCGCGAAACTTCCGGGATGATGTACAAGATGGCTCAGGAAATACAAAAAACAGATTATCCTGATATTGAGCTATGGAACACCAATATTGATGCACAAATGATGTGGCTGACAAAAAATCCTGAAAATTATGGCGTTATTGTCGCTGGAAATATGTTTGGGGATATTGTTTCTGATGGATTTGCAGGACTAATTGGCGGTCTCGGTTTTGCTTGCAGTGCTCAGTTCAATCCTGATTCCGGTATTGGAGTTTTTGAGCCTACCCACGGTTCAGCTCCTAAATATGCAGATTATCCCGTTTCAATAGTAAATCCTATTGCGATGATTGAATCTGCTTGTATGATGTTGGATTTTATTGATGAAAATAAGATTGCTGCAAAAATACGTAAAGCCGTTGCTGAAGTTATTGCCGAAGGTAAAGTTAAAACCTATGATATGATGAAAATGAGCGGTCGCCAGGATGTTGTCGAAAAAGGTGCTGCTTCTACATCTCAGATGGCTGATGCTGTTATTGCTAAATTATAAAATAAAAAAATAACGCAATGGAAGATCAAGTTTATGAACTCTGGCCGGAACTGAACTGGATTCAGGATGAGGATTTAAGAAATAAAACTGCAAAGACATGGGAACTGGCTTTAGAGCGTAGTGTGTTGAATCCGGATGATTTGAAAAGGATTCCGTTTACCCTACTTTGTGGCCCTGACCTGAAAGTGACCTTTATGGATCATAAAAGTTCTGTAGTTCACATTGCAAGGGATGCCGGGCAAAAGATAAATGATATGTATCATGGTGAGCTTACCTGCAATATGGATGTGCTGATTGCTGGAGCAATTCTGGCTGATGTTGGAAAATTACTCGAATATGTTCTCGATGAAAACGGGAATGCTGTTCAGGGAACTTATGGGAAATATCTCAGGCATCCATTTTCGGGTGTAAGCCTTGCCGAAGAAGCAGGTGTCCCCGCTGAGGTTTGTCATATTATTGCGACTCATGCAGGCGAAGGCAATATGGTAAAGCGTACAACGGAAGCTTACATCGTTCATCATGCAGATTTTATGACATTTTTGCCGTTTAAGGAGAGGCTGATCGTATAAGCTACGGTAGAAAAAACTCAAACAGCAGCACAGCGAAAGAAAAGAAATGGTCACGCGGCGGCGCAACGGCGCAGCGAAAGAAAAAAATCTCATTCAACAGCGCAACGACGTGGAGATAGAATGTGGGTAAATTGATTGTTTTAAATAATAAAACGTTGCGTCGCTGCGGCGTTGTGTGAAACAAAAGAAAAACGTTGCGTCGCCGCGCCGCTGCGTGAAAAAATCTTATTCAAAATGCAATAATTGTTTTATCTTTATCAGGTAACTTCAAAACACAATTATTATGCATGAAAATGAGATTGCTACAAAGGTATTGGATATCTGTTTTGATATTCACAGGAAATTGGGGCCGGGTTTGCTGGAATCAGTTTATGAGGAGATTTTATGCTATGAATTGGTCAAACGTGAAATACCCTTCGAGAGGCAGAAAGCAGTTCCTGTTTATTGGGATGGAGTAAAAATGGGTGTCGGATTCAGATCTGATGTTATTGTGGCCGGGAAGTTGATTGTTGAACTTAAATCTGTTGAAAATATGTCACCGGTGTTTTCAAAAGTAGTTTTGACGTATTTGAGTATAACCGGTCTGAAACTGGGCCTGTTAATAAATTTCAATGAAAGATTATTGAAGAATGGGATAAACAGGATAGTGAATAATTTGTAACTGAAAAATAGTTGCTAAAAGACAAATTTAAAGTTTTGTACCTTTACTATTCTGTTATAAATAGAACTAAATACGCTGCGTCGCCGCGCCGCTGCGTGAAACAAATGAAGTAAACGTTGCGTCGCCG
>JAOZOC010000118.1:0-2539 GCA_029933495.1 Bacteroidales bacterium | reverse complement strand
CCGCTGCGTGAAACAAATGAAGTAAACGTTGCGTCGCCGCGCCGCTGCGTGAAATAAATTGTAGAATATGAACTTACTAATAATAGCGCTTGCACCGGTACTGATAATTCTGATTTACGTTTATGTCAGGGATAAATATGAAAAGGAACCAATTGGATTGCTTATAAAGGCCTTGTTTGCCGGGGCTTTGGCGGTGATACCCATTATGTTTGTTGAAGATATTTTAAGTGTTTACGGAGGGAGGTTTACCGGTTATACATCCGTTGCATACATAGCTTTTGTGGTGGCTGCTTTCACCGAGGAACTCTTCAAATTCATTGCACTTTACCTTGTGATCTGGAAGAATAAGGAGTTCAATGAAAAGTTTGACGGGATTGTTTATGCCGTCTTTGTATCTTTAGGCTTTGCAGCCGTTGAGAATGTGATGTATGTTTTTCAGAACGGACAGGGAGTAGGTATCTCCAGGGCACTGACAGCAGTCCCCGGACATGCACTTTTCGGAGTGGCTATGGGATACTATTTCGGGCTGGCGAAGCTATCTCAAAAGAATAAGACGAAGAATTTCCTTTTGGCACTAATTGTTCCTATTGGTCTCCACGGTCTTTACGATTTCATCCTGATGACAGAACACCAGTACCTTTTGCTCGCCTTCATCCCGTTTCTGTATTATTTGTGGAGAGGTGGCTTTAAAAGGATGAAAGAGCATTCTGATAATTCTAAGTTCAGGTAATTTCCTAAATAAATTATAATAGATAGGTTCATTATTGTTTTGTATTTTTGCCCCTGATTTAAAAACGGAACATTATGACAATCATAGAAAAAATTATAGCGAACCACTCAAAGTTTGACAAAGTAAAACCGGGTGACATAGTTGATATAGAAATAGATGCGCGTGCTGCCCGTGATTTCGGAGGACCGAATGTTGTTAAACATATTGAGGAAAACAACCTCACTATTGATGACGTAAGTAAAACATTATTTACTTTTGACACAAACCCTACCGGTTCCGACCAGAAGTATGCACAGAACCAGCAATTTATAAGAATGTTTGCCCGTAAACACGGTATTAAGGTGTTTGATATTGACAACGGTATCGGCACTCATACTCTGATGTCAGAAGGGTATTCATATCCGGGTTCTACTGCACTAACAACTGATTCGCATGCTAATATTCTTGGAGCTATCGGGGCTTTTGGTCAGGGAATGGGAGATAAGGATATTGCAGCAGCTTTCAATAGTGGTAAGGTATGGTTTAAAGTTCCAAAATCTGTAAAAATAAATCTGAACGGAAAAAGACCCGAAGGAGTTACTGCAAAAGATATTGTTCTGAACCTGCTTAATGAATTTGGTGCAAATTCATTGCTTAGCTATTCGGTTGAAATTTATGGTGAGGAGGTCGACAAGTTTACTCTGGACGAAAGAATCACAATTTCTTCTATGGGAAC
The DNA here is from genome assembly GCA_029933495.1 of Bacteroidales bacterium. Taxonomy (GTDB): domain Bacteria; phylum Bacteroidota; class Bacteroidia; order Bacteroidales; family JAADJA01; genus JAADJA01. The sequence continues at coordinate 1,094 of JAOZOC010000118.1, read as the reverse complement.
AGAAATGGGAACTATTATTGTTCTTTTTACTCCCAATAAGGAGGTGATGAATTTTTGTGAAGCTGCAACAGGACAGAAGCTTCAACCCGTGGTTGCTGACGAGGATGCCGTTTATGAGAAAGTTTTTGAAATTGACCTGAGCAAGTTTGTCCCTATGGTTTCGCTACCTGGCAAGCCGCATGATACGGTTAATATAGTTGAGGCTAAAAAGATGAAAATAGACTCTGCCTTTGTCGGAAGTTGTACAAATGGCCGTATGGAAGATATGCTTGCTGTTGCAAAAGTACTTGAAGGTCGAAAAGTTGCTCCCGGGGTGGTTTTGAAAATAGTCCCTTCAACCAATGAGATTTGGAACAGGTGTCTTGATGAAGGGTTAATGAAGATATTTAAGGACGCAGGTGCTCTCGTTTCAAATGCAGGCTGTGCCGGTTGTGCAGCCGGACAGGTTGGACAGAACGGACCTGGTGAGATAACCATAAGTACAGGTAACCGTAATTTCCCGGGTAAACAGGGTAAGGGTAAGGTTTATTTGTCTTCGCCTGCTACAGCAGCAGCTTCGGCAGTTGCTGGTTATATTACTACCTTTGACGATATTCCTGACGAACCGGCTGATTTCACTGTTCAATATGATGAAGAAAAGGAGAAAAGAGCTGCAGATGATACCAGACAGCACGAGCCTAAACTTACTTCAGTTGAAGGAAGAGTGTGGTTTATAAAAGAGGATAATATTGATACGGATATGATTTTCCACAACCGCTATCTGACCATCACCGATATAAACGAAATGGGACAATATACATTTGATAATCTTGAAGGATATGAGGATTTTGCCAAAAAGGCGGAGCCTGGTGATATTGTTGTTGTAGGTAAGAATTTCGGTAGCGGAAGCTCCAGACAGCAGGCTGTTGACTGCTTTAAATCGCTTGGAGTGCAGGCTGTTATAGCTGAATCGTTCGGAGCAATTTATGAGCGTAATGCCATTAATGCGGCATTTCCTATTATGACATATTCTGACATTGAAGATATTGACCTGAAAGACGGTGATATTTTACGCGTTAATTTTGAAACGGGTGAAATAACCAATCTGAAAAACA
>JAOZOC010000659.1 GCA_029933495.1 Bacteroidales bacterium | reverse complement strand
TCATGGAACTCAAGATCAGACATGTTTTCAAATACCTTTCTTAAATGTGGTCTTTCTCTCCACCAACCAATACTCGGGAAAACTGCAATTAAATTTGATGAAGCCAATTCAGCTGCTGTTCCCATCCAAACATCTGAGTGTATTGAGCCTTTGTCTCGGTACTTCCTTCCTATAATCCAATGGTCTGATGGACTTGTAGTATCGGGTTTCCCCATTTCTTCGTCTCTCACAGCAACATTTATCCTCCTAATAAATTCATCTTCTGTTTCTGTTGGTGAGTTGATTTTAAACCTTAATCCGTGAGATGGATAACGATATCTATCCTTCCATCCGATTTCACCTGGTCCGGGTTCAATAAAATATGAAAGGGTTATTCTCATTTTAACTTCAACCTCTCCTAAACCTTGTAACACATTTGAAGGCCAGGGAAGTCGGTAAAGATGCATATCATTCGTCTTAGGTTTCTTTCCTTTATATTTGATAAATGGTTGTATTTCTGCTTCATTAATAAGCGTTAAACTATTTTTAGCGCAGTACAAGGCCTTTTCAATATTTGGTACTCCGTAACCTGCTATTTTTAATAAATTTCCTATTTCTCTTTTTGAATTACCATTTTGAATAAACTGGTTAAATAACTCTTCTGGCCAATTAGCAGAGTGCACAATTAACCCACGTATTGTTTCAGACCAATATTCAGGATATGCAGCTTGGATTTTTGCGGCAAAATGAGCAGCCTGTGCAGTTGCAGCACTGGTCATATTAAATGGTTCAAATAATCTTTCTTGTGGTTTGTAAAAGGTAGAAATTAATGAAAAATCATTGCATTCAGTCCACATATTGGAATTATCTACTGCGACATTACCTCCTTCAAAGACTACTTCCGGTTTTATTGGCCATTTATTCTCCCAAAGAAATGATGTAGTACTGAATGGGGAAAGTTGATTTTCCTGTGCTAAAGGGGAATAATCCTTTAAATTCGGATTTGTTAAATCAATTAGCTGTGTATATGCGCCAACAGTTAAAGCATTCCACGACTGTCCCGGGTCATGAACAGAATCAGTAATTTGATTATCTGGATAATTCGTAATTTGATTAAAGTCAGTGATATTTCCTGCAGCAAGTATTATCAATCGCCTTTCGTTATCAAAAGCTCCTGAAGAAATATTATCAACTGCTCCTGACCACGATGTCGGTCGTCCTCTATCACGAGTGTCTGAGGCTGTTACTGCCGAACAAATAATCCTTTTTCTTTCAGGTGAATTAATTTCTGCGATACTGATAGCTCGTGATGTAATATCTCCCCACAATTCGGGAGCATTCTGTCCTCTTGGTGGTAGAATTTTAACAGATTCCAATTTGTGATACAATGCGATATTTTCAGAAATTGCTAACAATTCTTGTATATTGTTATAAGCAGCCACACCTGCCATAAGAGTTCCGTGTCCTTCATGGTCATGAGTGCCCCAACTGCCTTCTACTGTTAAACAATCAGAATCAGACAAAACAGGTGAAAGTAAAGAATTACCGTTATTTACACCGGTATCTAAAAGACAAATTGTTATTTGAGATTCATCATTGACTGATAATCTATTTAATAAATCATCAGCCCATTCTTGTTGTTCTAAAGGTTCTAAATTCAAAAAGAATTCAGCGGTATCTTTTGCTTTCCTATACTCTGCTATGTCATCCGATAATCTTGAAATGTTTTGTAATTGCTCCCTATTTACCAGAATTAGTTTAACGATTCTTTCGGGAAATTTTATATAACCCGATTTTGAGTTTATTTGTTGCTCTGACAATAATGATTCAAACTTTTCAATAACTTCGTTCTCATCACTTCTTAACCATACTTCACACCATTCGGGTTCCTCATTTGGAATTAATGTTTTATCATCAGTCCAAAAAGATTTTATTAAAAATACTGTTCTAAGTTCTTCTATTGAATTTATTAGATTGGCGTTTCTTGGTTTTCCATTTATTTCCTCTGATAAGTACTGTTCTACTTTCTTAAAAAAGAAATCTCTTTTATTTTTTGGAATAAAAACTGTAGCAAGAGTTATTTCCACTTCTTCATTATCAACAATTCTTTTTTGTGTTCTAACATTACATAATCTTATTCCTTGCTTTAAATTTTCGAGACTTTTGATAATTAATTCAAATCCGGGGGAACTTACGAATTCCAAGTAAATACCTGTTCTTTCAGGATAAGAAACTAAAAACTCA
>JAOZOC010000117.1 GCA_029933495.1 Bacteroidales bacterium | reverse complement strand
AATATGTAAATGCGAATAATAAATTGTTCCCGGTAGGTTCAAATACAGATTATACACCTGTATTATTGAATAACTCAGGCACTGCAGATCATTTCAGGGTCAGGGTTTTTCCGGATGTCCTTACAAGTGGTCTTACCGGGTCAACTATTCCTGAGATTAATGACTGTGTTGATATGACCTGGGATATTTCTGAAAATATTGCCGGTGGTTCAAACCTGGCAGTTACAGCTTTTTGGGGAACAGCGGTTGAAGGATCTTCGTTCGACAGGGCGCATTGTGGCATAGGCCATTACACAGGTGGAAACTGGGATGCACAAGCAGAAGGTTCAGCTTCCGGGGCCAACCCTTATTCAATCACCCGCACAGGGATAACTACTTTGTCGGCTTTTGCCGTTGGCGATACAGAATCACCGATGGCAATCACCCTTGATTTGGCTGTGGATGTCACTGCCTTACTGGAAGGCCCTTTTGGTGGAAGCGAAATGCTTACTTCGCTGAATGTCGGTGGACTTATTCCGTTTAATCAACCATACAATACTTCTCCCTGGTATTATTCTGGTGGCGAAAGTGTGGCTGCAATTCCAAATGCAAATGTGGTGGATTGGGTTCTGGTAGAATTACGCGATGCTCCCGATGCGGTTTCGGCACTGCCGGGAACAGTTGTTGAACGACACGCAGCTTTTGTGTTGAAAGACGGGACTATTGTTGGTATGGACGGGACAAGCCCGCTGGCCTGCTCCGTAAGCAGCATTACCGATGATTTGTTTATTGTTGTTTACCATCGGAATCATATTGCTGTGATGTCGGCCGATCCTTTATCGCAAACAGCAGGGGTTTACACCTATAATTTTACTACCGGAGGAAACCAGGCTTATGAAAATGGTGCCGAAGGTCAAAAACAGATAGGATCAGGCATCTGGGGAATGTTTGGGGGTGATACCAACGGAGACGGATATATTAGTGTTGCCGATAAAACAGTTTGGGAAACACAGTCCGGAACATCGGGATATAAATCAGCCGACCTGAATATGGACGGGCAGGCAAATAATCCTGATAAAAATGATTTTTGCGTGCCAAACCTGGGAAACGAATCCCAGATTCCGGGAAGTAAAAAAAATGATAATTAAATTTTGATCTTTAAAAATGAGCTTTAATTTTTAATAAAATCTAATATTATGAAAAAATTTACTTTATTTATTTCATTGTGTTCAATTGCAATATCTCTAATTGGCCAAACCAGAATTATTTCAGTAAACGACGCTCAGGTTATCGCCAACAGAAATGCAGCCATCAGGTGGGGTAATGTTTCACCGGCCGAACCGATAATCTATTATTCTGCAGATGATAAAATTGTGGCATATCGTTTTAACTATGCCATTAACAAACCGTTTCCTGATAAGAATACAGTATTGCAGGAATGTGCTGAAGGAAAACAAAATGGGGATCGGAAAGCCCAATGGGGAAATGGTAACTATGGAAATATTTTAATGAGCGCCCGTACAGACCTACCGGTAAACTTGGAGCACGGACTGGGTATATCATCTGAATATGCTTATCATGAATATTTACAAGAGCAAGCTGAAGCCAACCTTGGTCCAAATTATACACTGGAACGAATTTATTATATAAATGCTGTAAATGTTTGGCATCATTACACCAATGGGACAAAAGATATATACGTTAAGGCTCATGCTCCTGCAAAAGTTGGAGATTACGAGGTATTTCAAGCAGCCATAAGTGAGTTTAAATTCTTTTGTGAAACAGGAGATTATAACAACAAATGGGATCAATATCTTTATGAAGAAAAGGGTATGTCAAAAAGTGCTGATGTAATGATTCCTTTACATGATGAATGTTGTCCTTTTTATGACTGGAGCTATGGTTGTACACCAACCGCAGCAGCAATGCTTTTGGGATACTGGGATAACCGGTCGATGTATTACCCTTATGATAGTTATAGTAGATTAGTAAATTACCATTTTGAAAGAACTGATAATCTGTCGGGAGGTTCATGTGAAATTGACTCACATTGCCCAAATGTTATGCCGGAACTGGCCACTGCTATGAATACGAATTTGTCAACTGGAGGAACACTAAGAACAGCTATTACACCGGGTTACCAATATGTAACTAATACCATGAATGGATACTCATTCACCTGCACATACCACCATAACCAGTCTACAACATTTTATTTCGATGTTGTAATGATTGAAATAGATTCTGACTGTCCACTTCATGTCAGCATTGATGGGCATTCAGTTTTGGGTGTTGGGTATAATTTGGATGATGAAGAGATAATAACACACTATACGCATCAGCCATGGCTTGTAACCATAACCAGGGCACAACTTCAGGCTGTATATCAGATTATACCCAGTGGTCAATTTGGACAAGGTATTGAAATTGTAAGCCCAGATGGCGACCAGGATTATTATGGTTATGGTTCAGGTAAGACTTTCCATGCAGGTGATGTATGTGAGATAAGCTGGAATCATGTACCTGCATCGGGCTCTTATGTTAAGCTACAATATAGCACGAACCATGGTGTTGATTGGACTACAATTACCAGCAATACGGCAAATGATGACATATATGATTGGGTTATTCCTTCTGGAATAAATTCAAATGCCTGCAGAATACAAATTTTCATGTATTCATCCGACGGAATGACCGTCTTAGGCGGTGATGGGAGTTATGGCGATTTTCAAATATATTCAGGGGGTTCGATATATACATTATTCAGTGATAATAAAGCGACCACTATTACAGATCCGGATTATTACCAGTTTAGCAATCCCTATAGTACCTGGTGTGCCGTGGGTGTTCGGCCTAATTCAGCATATGAAGACTGGAACATAAAGATGTTTTCCAATCCAACTTTTACTACCGAATTAGTTTCATCCACTACCTCTGATCCCGTTGATTTTGTTGTTATGGACCGTCATCATACCTCCTCATTTACCAGGGGCATTAAAACATACCAAACTTTTGGATCAAATGATGCGTCTGTTGAATTTGAAGGCGACCAGGAAACTTTATCAGTAGGAACAAATGGATCTTATTCATGGTATGCTGGTGATGTCGTCGAAATGTATGATGTTTACCTTACACCTGGAGTTTATAGGTTCGATCTTGATTTGGCTTCAGGATCGGGTGACCTGGATTTTGGGTTATTTGGATCAACAGATGGCGTCTACTATAAAAACAGGGAATCTTTTCTTGCCCGTTCTACAAATTATGGAGTTGCTGTGGATGAGTATTTTACAATTGCAATAACGACATCTGATTATTATGGATTGTGTGTTTGGGCAAATGATGGTAATTCTTCATCATACACTATCGATATACACGATCCGGATCCTGGCACCTGGGAAGGTGACAATAGTCAATATTGGGCTGATGCAAATAACTGGAGTTTTGGAATTTATCCCGATGCTTCAACAGATGTAACCATTCCTGCAGGAACCCCTTTTAATTGCATGCTTTCTTACGGCAGTGCTACATGCAATTCCCTAACTGTTAACTCTGGTGCCGTATTAAATATTAATGGTCAGAGTTTAACCTTAATGGATATGAGTATTGACGGATCAATTGGAATGCTTCAGGATAATTCCACCATAAATATATATGGAGATGTGGAATGGAATGCTGGTTCTACGCTCAACACTTCATCAAACAATACCTTCATTAATGTTTATGGAAACTGGAATTTCAATGCCGGGGCCAATGTCAATCCCGGGCTGGGATTTGTCGATTTTAGAGGAACTTCAACAAAATACATCCGATGTTATAGTAACAGCTGTAGCTTTTATAATTTAAGGAACTACAAATCAGGTGGTGCTTCCCTGGGATTAAGTGGCATGAGTACGGAACAACTTGTGGTTAATATGACAACTTATCTAAATACAGGTACGATTTTTAACAGCTTTTCAACTCATGGTATGTTAATGAAGGGTTCTTTTAACTATTATGGCACTTTTGATTTCAACACAGGCTCTGTAACTTTTGATGGAACCAACATCAGGCAGTACAGTGAAGGCTCCGGTACCTTTAACAATGTCATTTTCAATTCAACTACCGGATCTCAAATGATAGATGGAAATATGACAGTTACCGGTGACCTTACCATCGAACAGGGATATTTTAGTCCTGGTATAAATACTGTTTTTGTGGCAGGAGATTGGATAAACAATGTTGGAGCCGGAGGTTTTATTCCCGGAACAGGAAGAGTAACTTTTAACGGGAGTAGCGGAGATCAATACTGTGACAATGAAATATTCAACATACTGGAAATTGATAAGGCTTCCGGAGCTTTCACAATAGATGGAACCAGTGTGGTATGTGCCGACTATGACTGGACTGCAGGAGCCGTTGATGTGCTGTCTGGGAGCTTTTCAGCCAACGACCTGCTGGACAATGCCATTCAGGGAGCTTTTTATTTAAATCCGGAAGGTACGATTAACCTTACAAACTCGGAACCAGGAACATATGTTGATCTTAAAGGCGATCTTCATATTTATGGCGGCACAATGAATGTAACAGGCTCAATAAGTTACTGGCCTTTTGGTGAAGATGCTTCCATTGAAATGAGTGATGGAGTCCTTGATTTTACTAATTGTGGGATTAGAATTTACAATTCCGGATCCTATACATTAACTGAAAACATCACTGGCGGAATTATAAGAACGTCGTATGGATTTCAGGGAGAAAGGAACGATTTTCAACCTACTGCCGGCACTTTCGAATTTTATGGCAGTTCGGATTATTTCATCAGCCAGTCAAACGGATGTACACTTTATAATGTTGTGATCAATAAATCAACAAAAGAAGGTTCGGCAGCGACAAACGGAACACCTGTTATAGATGAAAGATCAAAAGAGATATTGTCGCCCGGCACAAAAGCAGGGAACACAATTTCATTGAACTCTGATTTTGACATCAATGGTAGCTTCACGATAGACAATGGCGTTTTCAATACTACTACTTTTGATTTGACTGTTGCCGGAGATTGGACCAATAATGTGGGCGATGGTGCGTTCCTTGAGAATACCAATTTGGTGACATTTGATGGAGCGTCGAGTGCAGATATTACAACAGATGAAACTTTTTACAATATGAACATCGATAAAACCTATAGCTCCTACGATGGCCTGGAGTTGATGGGCATAACACTGAACGTCAGCAATAACCTTGATATATTAAACTCGGACATTGAGATGAATACAGGTTCGACATTAGATATTGGGAATGATATCCATATTGCTTCCGGAGCCGGCCTTAATGCCTTTAACGATTCTGGCCTGAGTATTTTTGTTGGTGGTAACTGGACAAATGATAATACAGAGTGGAATGGTATCTCTGGGTATTCGCCTGATACAGAAACACTCACATTTGACGGAAGCTCCGATCAGATTTTCACAACAAATGCCGACAGAGAAGATATTGGAAATCTTGTCATTAATATGACAAATGGCGAGTTCAGGTCGAACGACAGTATCAATGTGATGCACAACTTTACACTCACTCAGGGTAAATGGCATGATAATGTAAATGACCTTACACATTATTTCCAGGGGAATTTCAATATCTCGGCGGGAGTAAGTGCTATGTGGAATTCTCTTACAGGAAATACGATTGTTTTTAAAGGTTCCGGAGACCAAACAATCTACAATCCATTCGGCACAGGTTATTTCTATAAAATGATTGTGGATAAAACAGATTTCGCTAAGAAGAAAAACAATTTTACTGAAGATAGCGAAATGGTAAAAATGGAGCAAAATCCTGAAGCAGCCATAAAAGGAGGAAAAGCAATGATTGTAACACTGACATCTTCCCTTGATATTGAAAATGGTTCCAACCCGGGATTGACCATAGAAACAGGGACACTTGACCTTAACGGCAATACATTCTATACAATGGGCAACATAAATATCAACGACGGAGGAAAACTTATTATTGATGATGGTGCATTACTGAAAGTTAATGATGGTGATGCCCTGAATGTAAATTCCGGTGGAATACTTGAAGCAATTGGTTCAATTGGTAACAATGCTGCCATATCAAACAGGAATACCGGGTATTTTAGTTTCACTGTCAACAATGGTGGAACAATTTCGGCAAGGCACGCCATATTCCGGTACATAAACTACATAGGGCTTAACTTTAAAAATGGCTCCATGCTCGACCCTGCAAACCCTTTGGATTATTGCACTTTCCAAAATGTTGAAGTCAACCAATGGGCGTCTGACATAACTTTTGGCAATGATCAGGTAATAACCTGCACAGGTGTTAATTTTCCGGATAATCCGCATTACAATATTTACAAGTCCAACTATTCGGGAGACGTATCTTTTGATGGTGCTATTGGTAATTATGCAGGTCCCGAGTACGAATATGACCCAAACAACCATGTCCACTGGGCAGATATTAATCTTGAACTCGACCTGAAAGTTATGCTCGAAGGCCCCTACAACGGAACAGATATGAACACAGACCTTAAACCTCTCGGGTTAATTCCGTTAAGCCAGCCGTTCAACTCCAATTCCGATGCCGACTGGTATTATACAGGAACCGAAAGCGTAGGAAGTATTCCTGCCAATGTTGTGGATTGGGTTCTGGTTCAGATAAGAGATGCAAGTGATGCCGGATCGGCAGATGCCGGTACGGTAGTTGCTGTACATCCTGCATTCCTGCTTAATGACGGTTCCATTGTTGATCTTGACGGTTCAGGCAATCTCCAATTTAATGGCATTTCATACTCAAGCGGCTTGTTCCCTGTTGTATGGCAACGAAATCACCTTGGGATAATTTCTTCAAATAAGATAACACGTGTTGGAGGTATTTACACCTGGGATTTCACACAGGCCGGTTCCGCATACAGCGGTACAAATACCGGTGAAAAGCTACTCGGTGGAGGAGTTTATGGTATGTATGCCGGAGACGTCTCCGGCAGTGGATTAATTAATTCGACAGATATTTTATGGTGGCAAAATGATGCCGGATTACAAAATTATAATGCAGGTGATGTAAACTTAGACAGTCAGGCTGATAATATTGATAAAAATGATTTTTGCGTGCCAAACCAGGGAAATGAATCCCAGATTCCGGGAAGTAAAAGTGATGATATCGATAATTAACATATTCTTTTAAAATATTCCGCTAAAGCGGAACAAAAGTGTCTTCGCAGATGATAAAGGCTATCCGTGACTGGATAGCCTTTTGTTATATGACTTTGTATTTGATCTGTTTATTGCTGTTCATCATCGAAACCGCTTTGCTGTGATGTCGGCATATGCTTTGGCACAGACAGCTGGCGTTTACACCTATAATTTCACAACAGGTGCAAACCAGGCTTATGAGAATGGTGCTGATGGTCAAAAAGAGATAGCAACAGGTATATGGGGTTTGTTTGGTGGCGATGCCGATTCAGATGGAAATATAGAAACTGCTGATAAAACTATTTGGGGAACAATGGCAGGAACCAATGGATACAGTAATTCAGATTTTGATATGAACTCACAGATTAACAATCAGGATAAAAATGATATTTTGGTTGGGAATGCAGGAGCCATTTCGCAGGTTCCCGAATAAAGAAAAAACATTTTCGCAAATTTTCACCATCCGGTGGATAATATCCAAATTAAGTCCCGCTTTGACAAGGCGGGGCTTTTCTGTATAATGAGATCGCAACCTAAAATAATATCAAAATACAATAATCACTCAATAGTCTCTTTATAAATCACTCCTCTCTCTTTCAATCCATTCAACATAAATTCAACACATTCGGGACATTTCCCGATAAATTCCGGGGCAGAAACTCCTTTACGGGTATAAAGTCCGGCGGCTATCATACGTAGAGCCATCGTCGCCGAATAGCCTGTTGTCCTGGCCATTGAGTGTACTTTGGTTTTTTTGTCATAGGTGTCAAGCAGGTCATAAACATATCTTTTTTTCTTTCCATTCTTTACTCCTTCAACAATTATTTTCATTATTGTAATATCTTCCTCACCCTCTTTTAATTTCCATTTGGGGAAAAGCAGTTTTGACGTAAAATCAATTGGCTTCACCATTACTCCATTGACTTCAATCTCTTCTTGGTTGAAGAATCCTGTTTCTCTTAGAACTTTCATTAGTTCAATATGCCCCGGATAGCGAAGTGTTTTCTCAATCATATCGGGAGCATCAATAGTCTTTATCAGGCTGCGTAATCCGTCGCTGTTAAAGGCTTCAAGGGTTCCCATTCCTTCAAAATTCATAAGCTCAGGCTCTGAAAGGGCTGTTTTTATAACCTCTTTCCCATTTTCGACGATCCTTGCAGGACGAGTATATTCCTCAATAACATCAACCGGGGAGAAGACGGCTTTATACTCATAGGGCCATTCGCGTATCTTCGGCAATCCCCCGACATAAATCTCTACTTTTTCCGTTTTGTCCAGCAGATAGTTAGCATATCCTGTCAGAAGATTGCTCATTCCCGGAGCTACTCCCATATCGGAGATTACTGTGATTCCCTTTGCTTTCGCCAACTCATCAAGATCGAAAAGATTTTCGGGAAAGAAGGCAATATCCACCACATCTGTTCCTGCTTCAATAATCGCTTTTAGTGTTTTAAATCCCATAAAACCGGGCACGGCATTTACGGCATAGTCAAAGTCTTTGACAATTTTCGTTACGGTTTCCGTT
>JAOZOC010000116.1 GCA_029933495.1 Bacteroidales bacterium | reverse complement strand
AGTTTGCGTGACAGCCTGTGTGTAGGGTGAACCTTGCAGGATTAGCATGGGGAACGGTAAACTGGTGAATTGGTTGAATTGGGGAATTATGTTACAGGGCTAAGAAGGCAGTCAGCCGGTTACATAACATTAGTTTATATAACAGATTGTAGCCGGCAGACAATGAAGGAGGCGGTTAACTACCTTTCTTAATATCTTCAATATCAATTGTAATCTCCTTCTCTTCACCTTCTTTCTTTTTCATTTTCTTCCTGACAATTGTAATCTTTTCCCTTCCGTTACTCAAATCTTTCTTTTTATAAGAGATTATTCCGGGATCGCTTAAATTAATTATATTAATCTCATCTTGGTCTTTTCTTAAGAAATAAGAAACTGCATCTCCGGAATCTAATTTTCTATGATTAAATGGTATGTTTACCATACTTCCTTTAGACCATTTACTAATACTCTTTTCAATTTCTTTTCGAATACTGTCTGTTTTTTTCGTATTACTAACAATGAATAACTCCTGACCCATTGAATCCCTAAAATTAAAGTGAAAAACTTCGGAATTACCATTCTTACTGCTCATAAACACCATACCGTTTACAGGATTTATTGTGTCTCCATTCCAGACAAACGGGCTGTCATTGCTTACAATTGTATCAAGTTCCGTCTTTTTATTACCGTCAACTTTAACAATTTTAATATGATACTCATCTTCATGACCGGCACTGTCACTTTGTGCAGATACACCCTGAACCATTGTTGCTATAACTAATGCAAATGTTGAAATTTTTGAAATAAGTTTTTTCATCGTGCTAAATTTTAAAGTTTTGGCAAAAATAGATTGCATAATCCCTTGTTTATGTTAAGGTCCGGTTAAAAAGTGTTAACACTTAGTTAAAGTTGCTCAAGGTATTCTATAATTATCTATTTTTGAACTATGAAGAGAAAAAGTATCATCCGGATAATATTATTAATGGCAATTTCTCTTATCGGAATTACTATTGTGCAAATTGTCTGGCTTAACAATGCTGTAAGCATAAAGAATCAGATTTTTGACCGTGCCGTAAATGAAGCTTTGCAGATGACCGCATCACGATTGGAAAGTCAGCATAATTTGCAGTTTATAAATAAGGTACTTTTAAATGATTCTTCCTGGAATAGCGATTTCGGTATTATGTTTAATAATAACGAAGATACAATTATTAGTTTATCAGGGAATGGGAAAACTGTAATCACAAAAGGAAGCAAAACAGACAGCACTACCTCATTTGCTTTTACTCAGATTGATAAAGATACACTAATGAAGTTTAACAGCGGTTTTGATATCCCGGATTCGACGATGCAAATATTGCTGGAGAGGTTTTCTGACCAAGATACAGCCGAAAATAACACAATGTTTATACTGAATGATGACGATACAATAATGTACAACTTTGATTCCCTCTATTTTCATAGTCTCCAACGTTTCGATTCAATGGTGAAGGCAACCAGGATAAAAGCCGGAAATCATTTACAGAAAAAGACATTAAAACGAAAACTGGATGCGCTAAAACAGACAGCCGATAAGCTGGCATTTGAAGTTTATTCGTGGGATATGAATGATGTAGACATTAAGAGGATAAAATCAATATTGAAAGAGGAATTAATAAACCGAGATGTACCAATTGAATTTCGTTTCGGTGTGCTTAAGGATAAAAAAGCGATAGCTATAACTGATGATACCGATACCTTGCAACTGATAAAATCGAAATACAGGGCTAAATTGTATCCGAATAATTTGTTGCAGAAAAACATGAGTCTATCGGTCTATTTTATAGATAGACAGAGATTTATTTATCGTTCAGTCGAATGGCTTCTGCTTAGTTCCCTGTTTTTTTCACTCATAATTTTGATGACTTTTGCACTCAGTCTGTACTATATCATCAAACAAAAGAAAATATCGGAAATGAAAACCGATTTTATAAATAATATGACCCATGAATTTAAAACTCCCATCGCAACCATTTCAGTGGCTGCCGATTCCATAGACAATGAGAAGGTAATCCATCAGCCCGATAAAATAAAGTATTTTACGGCAATGATTAAAAAGGAGAATACAAGGATGAACAGGCAGGTGGAAGATATTTTAACAATTGCCCGGTTGGATAAACAGGATTTTGAGTTCAGGTGGGAATCACTGGACATCCACTGCATAATTAAGGACGCGATAGAAGGAATTGGTCTCCAGGTTAAAAAGCGCAACGGAGAGATTATCTCAGATTTTGCTGCATTAAATCCGATTGTTACCTGCGATAAGATGCACTGTACCAATGTGTTTTACAATTTGTTCGATAATGCGGTAAAATATTCTGCCGGGCCACCGGTTATCACAGTTTCTACAAAAAACAATACAAATGGTGTCATGGTTGATGTTGAGGATAACGGAATCGGGATGAGTAAATCGGTGCAGGCAAAAGTTTTCGAACGTTTTTACAGAAAAATAACCGGCAACATACATAATGTAAAGGGGTTCGGTCTTGGATTGAGCTATGTAAAAGCTGTGGTTGAGGCAACAGGTGGCTCTGTAAATCTGAAAAGTGAGCAGGGAAAAGGTAGCAGATTCAGTATCTTTCTCCCTTTTGTGAAAACATGAAAACATGAAAAGATGAAGAATAAAACAGATATTTTACTTGTGGAGGATGACATCAGTTTCGGGTCGGTATTGAAATCATACCTGGAACTGAATGATTTTAAGATTACCTGGATTGATGACGGGAAAAATGCAGTTGAGGTTTTTAAAAGAGGAAAATTCAGGCTGTGCATTCTTGATGTTATGCTGCCAAACGTTGATGGTTTTACAATTGCTAAAGAGATCAGAAAGCTGGATAGTGAAGTCCCTTTGTTGTTCCTAACTGCAAAATCGCTCAGGGAAGATATTCTGAAAGGATATAAGCTTGGGGCCGACGACTATATCACCAAACCATTTGATACCGAAGTGTTGCTTTACAAAATAAAGGCAATTTTAAAACGCGAAACCAATAGCCGACAGGATTTTCAGGGAATTGTGCAGATTGGGTTGTACACCTTCAATCCTGAAAGGAGAACACTGACAATTAAGAAAAAGGTACAAAATCTGTCACCAAGAGAAGCTGATTTGCTGACTATGTTGTGTGAAAACAAAAACAGATTGCTGAATCGTGATATTGTCCTTAGAGAGATTTGGGGAGAGGAGGGTTATTTTACAACGCGGAGTATGGATGTTTTTATTACCAAATTGCGTAAATGTCTGTCGGATGATCCGAAAATCGAAATAAAAAACATTCACGGGGCAGGTTATATTCTTGAAGTAGGGGAGCAGAATAAATAAAATCAAATGCAATCGCCTTTCAATCCTTCCTTTTACTATTTTTGCCGGTAATTAATTTAAAAGAAAATGGAATTTGTAAATCCGGGATTTCTTTACGGTTTGTTTGCTCTGGCAATACCTGTCATCATCCACCTGTTTAATTTCAGGCGGTTTAAGAAGATTTACTTTACCAATGTGAAGATACTGTCGCAATTGAAGCAGCAGACACAAAAGCAGTCAAAATTGCGCCATCTGTTGGTTTTACTGATGCGTATGCTTGCAATTGCTGCATTGGTGATTGCTTTTGCACAGCCCTATATCCCGGTCTCGAAAAGACTTATTAACAAAAGTGCCCGTAATATTGTAAGCATCTATATTGACAATTCATTCAGTATGCAGGCCGAATCTAATAAAGGAACATTGTTAGATAAGGCAAAGGCAAGGGCACTGGAAATAGTAGATGTTTATAAAAATTCTGACAGGTTTCAGCTTTTAACCAACGATTTTGAGGGAAAACATCAGCGTTTTGTTAGTAAGGATGAATTTGGGAATCTGGTAGAAGATGTTGCCATATCTCCTTCAATACATAACCTTTCAGAGGTGCTTTCACGACAAACAGATTTGTTATCAACAGAATCTTCAGGTGTGAAATCTATCTATCTGATATCTGACTTTCAAAAAAATATGATGAGCGATAAACTTCCGGAAACAGATAGTTCTGTGAATGTTTTTTTTATTCCGATAGAGTCTGTTAATAAAAATAATCTCTATATTGATTCCTGTTGGTTTGAAGCCCCTGTATACCAGGTTAATCAGCAGGTAAATATCCGTGTCAAAATTCGTAACAGCTCGGATGTTGATTATGAAAAAATTCCTGTTAAATTGAAGATTGGAGGTGTCCAGAAGGCTCTTGCAAGCTTTGATGTTAAGGCAGGACAGGAAGCTGAAATTGAGCTTGTATATACAAATCAGGAGACCGGGATTCAGTTTGGTGAGTTGGAAATAAGTGACTATCCAATAAATTTCGACGATAAGTTTTACTTCTCTTATTACGTATCTCCGGTGACAAATGTGTTGAGCATTAATGGAGATGGTGAGAATGTTTATCTAAACTCATTATTTGGTCATGACTCCACTTTTACCTTCCGGAATGTGAATCAGGGAAATCTGGATTATTCTTCTTTAATAAACTATCAGCTTATTATATTGGATGAAGCCGACCGTATCTCAACAGGCCTTGGACAGGAGCTTAAACGATATGTCAATAATGGTGGAAGCCTGGTTATCTTTCCTTCAGTAAGTATTGATATTGATAATTACAGGGAATTTCTTTCCGGACTTGGAGTGGAATACTATTCAGGACTGGATACTGCCAGGACTAAAGTGAGTTTTATAGATATTGAAAATCCGCTTTATTCCGATGTGTTTGATGAGTTGCCCAAGAATATTGATTTGCCTGTTGTATTCAAAAGCTATGTTGTTGCCGGGAAGTCGAGAATAATAAAGGAAACATTGATGGAGATGCAAAACGGACATCAATTCCTGAATAGTTATCCTGTCGGTTTCGGACGTGTTTATCTTTTTGCTGCTCCTTTGACTTCCGAGTTCAGTAATTTCCCCAAACATGCCATTTTTGTCCCAACATTGTATAAGATGGCTATTTCGGGATATAAAGAAGATCGGATTTTTTATATGATTGGGCAGGATGATGCCATTATTATCAATAATGTGAAAAGTACAGGAGATAATATTTTGAAGATACATCTTATAAATTCTGACTTTGAACTGATACCCGAGCAGCGGATAATTGGTTCTCAGCTTGAGATCTATCCTCACGATCGAATAAAGATGGCAGGGAATTATATACTTACTGATAATGATTTACCAGTAAAGGGGTTGTCGTTCAATTACAACAGGTCAGAATCAGAAATGATTTTTTATACTACTGATGATATCTCAGAAATGGTTGCAGATGCAGGTATCACAAACTTTTATATTGTGAAGCCCGGTGTTGTCCCGTTTGAGCAAACTGTTGCCGAAATGAGCCGCGGAATTCGGTTGTGGATGTGGTTTATTATTCTGGCATTGATTTTCCTTGGTGTTGAGGTTTTATTGCTAAGACTTTGGAAATAAGGTAAGTCATTATTATTCACATTGTTAATTGCAGATGTTGAAATTGTGATAATAATTAATTTTAAAGGCCACATTATTTATTGATTTTTTTCATATATTTGCCTGCGACAAAATATATTACTAACTAAAAAAAATTATTATGAAAAAGCTTTTACTTTCAAGTTTAATTGTTGTTTTAAGTGTTTCTCTTTTTGCACAAAACCATTACTCCAAATCTCAAAATGCGGTTAAGGTGCAAAATGTTGAAATGACTCCTAACGGGTTAACTGTGATTAATGGTAATCCTGTTATCGGTGAAAAGAGTCTGAGTGAAGCCTCCAATGTTGGCGTATCATATTGGGATTTGCAGTCTTATTCAAACATAATGAGCAGGATGTGGGAATATGATGATGGAACTGTTGGTGTTATCTGGATGGGTGCAGGTGAGGGGATAGTTGATCCTAACAGAGGTACAGGTTATAACTATTATGATGGTACAGAATGGGGCGAGCCGGTACCGCATATTGGAGAAGATGAAAGAACAGGATGGCCTTCTTATGCTCCCTGGGGTGAAAATGGTGAAGTTATTGAACATTATTGGTATCCTGGAGGAGAGCCTGGTCCTATAAGAATTTATACAAGGGAAACAAAAGGCGAAGGCGACTGGACAATGAATACTGTATATGGCCCTGATGATTTGTCAATTGTCTGGGCATCAATGATGACGAGCGGAGATAATCATGAATTTATTCATCTGCTTGCCCGCACCTATGATGGCCCCTATATGGGTCAGGATAATGCACTGTTATATTACAGATCTTCTGACGGAGGTGTTAGCTGGGATATTGAAGCTGAGCTTATTGAAGGTCTTGGTGTAGATTACAGACCAAATTCTGGCAACCTGGTATATAATTGGGCAAATTCTGTAGGTAGTACTATTGCCTTCAGTTATGGTTTTGATGAGTTTGGTGGACAGATATTTAAATCAACTGATAACGGCGACAACTGGGATATTATTGATGCTTATATTTCACCAATAGATCCATTTAACATTCCGGCCGATTCAGATCCATTAGCCGGAGGTGATGGTAATAGTGCAATTGTTCTGGACTCCCAGGGAAAAGCACATGTCGTATTTAGTAAAAAGGTGATTTTATATGAAGCGGGAACTACATACTGGTTTCCATCTACCACCGAGGGTATTATTTACTGGAATGAAGATATGGAGCCGTTAGACACTACAATTCTAAGTTCATATACCAATGATTATCTTATTGCAGGAGGAAACCTTATTGGCTGGCTGCTGCCTGATGCAACAGGAAGCTATGATATTATGCCGGATCAATACTATTATGGAAGCAAATGTATGACTTCATTCCCTCAACTAGGGATTGATGAAAATGATGATATCTTCTTAACATATACAGCCATTGCACCTGGGTTTGATGATGGTACAAGAAATTTCAGACACATTCATATGAATGCTTCATATGATGGAGGAAGCAGTTGGACAGGCCCATTTGATGTCACATCTGATATCGCATTCTGGATTGTTGAATGTGTTTACCCTGCTATCTCTCTGAATGTTAAAAATGGAATCCACATTATGTTCCAAATGGATGACCTTATTGGAAATCATTCTTGGTTAGAAGAGCATGATGAGGATGAGAATACCTTTGTGCATATGGATTTTCCGGTTAATGGGTTTACAGGAGTTAATGATTTTACAAAGAATCAAAGCTTTGAAGTTTCTCAGAATTATCCCAATCCGGCTGTCAATTCAACTGTAGTTGGTATTAATCTGCAAGAGACATCTGATGTTTCACTTCAAATAGTAAATCTTACAGGTCAGTTGGTAAAAAGTATAGACCTTGGCAGGACAAGTGCCGGAGTTACTAATGTTACTATCGATATTTCTGACTTGAGTTCAGGTATTTACTACTATACTGTAAGCGCAGATGATGATCAAATCACGAATAAGTTAATCGTTAGATAATTTGTGATATAATTTTTACTTTAAAAGGCTGTCCCCTAAGGGACGGCCTTTTTGCTGTTTTAGTCAGACCTTACAAAAAGAAATATATTCTATCCGGATAAAATATTGCGAACTTAACGGCACTTGCATTTAATCAGGCCAGATTACTTGTATGTTATACCTATCGGGATTTATACTAAAATTTATCACACTTGTTATTTATGAAATTATTGTTTCGCTGCTTTACCTGTCAGCTTAACAATTGCAAAAATCATAATAACCGCAGCAATCCATTGTACAGTAGAAAGCACTTTCCCGTTTACAAAATAGTCGAAAAATATTGCAGATACAGGGAAGAAGAGTTCGGCAATAGTTGCCATAATTGCCCTTATTCTTACCAATCCGTAGTAGTAAAGATAAATTGCTCCCGAGCCTGTTGTAAAAGAGATTATCAGGAAAAATATCCAGTTCTCAGATGTGGTTTTGCTAAACTGGTCAAATGTGCCTGAAACCAAAACAACAAACAACATAATAGCAGTAGTTATTCCATAGCGGAAAAATGTGGCCGTGGGGAAAGTGTATTTGGTAAGTATTTTTTTACTAAAAACGGTTGAGCTTCCGAATGAAAAGGCTGCGAGCAGCGATAGCAGCACTGCGTAAATAGTGTTTCTGTCCTGGTGAAAATCAGGAAGACTTAATCCGAAAGTCAGGAAATAACTGGCTACAATAGCCAGAGATGCCCAAAGGATAAAATACTTTTGTAGTTTCTCTTTTAAAAGAATTGATGCCAGGGAAATGGCAAAAACAGGTTGCAGCTTTTGCAAGAGCACAATTACAGATAGATTATGAAAATTTACAAGAAATAGTGCTTTCACAATGGCTATTGTCCCGATGGCACCGCCGAACAGAGATATAAGAAAAAAAGTTAGCCAATCAGCCTTAGTTAAACTGAGGACGTGTTTATATTCTTTATAAAAAAAAATGTTCATCAGTATAAACGGAATGAGATGAAGCACAAAAACGACCCACCGCACATCTAAGTTGTACAGACGCGGAGTAAGCACGACACCGTCAAGACCCCACATTGCGGCTGCAATACTTACGGCAATCACTCCCGTTATTTTATAATTCTTACTTCCTGATTCTGTCACTTGCAAAAATTTTAGCAAAAGTACTTATTTTAACGATTTCTGATAACGTGTTTTGAATACCAAAAATTTAAAAACACAATGCTGCCTGCGAACAACAAAACGAAAATAGCAAAAGCATATATGGGTTTTGTGCCAAATAACATTGTAAGGAG
>JAOZOC010000658.1 GCA_029933495.1 Bacteroidales bacterium | reverse complement strand
AGAATCACCAGGTACAGCCAGTCGGCAATAAAAATTAATACTAATGGAAAAATAATCTGGTTCGATCCTTATAAATTACCGGATAATGAGGATCACGCCGATTATATTTTCATTACTCATTCGCATTTCGACCATCTCTCTTTTGAGGATATTGAAAAGATTGCTACTAAAAAAACATATTTTTTTGCACCTTATGACTGCATTCCGAAACTTGCAGATGCAGGGTATAAAAAATTTACAAGTGTGGAGCCGGGAACAAAAGATGAAATCGAGGATAATATCCTGGTAGAAACTGTTCCGATGTACAATCTTAACAAGACAACATATCATCCGCGTGGGAACAAATGGGTGGGATATATTCTAACAATTGAAGGAAAGCGTATTTATCATAGCGGCGATACTGAAAGGATACCGGAAATGAAAGATATAAATTGTGATATTGTTTTTGTACCTTTGGGCCAGACCTATACAATGGACAGTGTGGAGGATGCTGTGGAAGCCGTTTTGGATGTCAAAGCAAAAATTGCAATTCCGTTTCACTATGGGCTTTATGAAGGTAAAGAGGAAGATGCTATAAGATTTATGGAATTGCTGGATGGAAAAGCAGAGGTTATAATAAAAGATGTTATTGCAGGGAGTTAGGAGTGGGTGTTATGCGTTACGAGTTAATATCTATAAATTTACATATCTTTGTACTGACAACAGTTTGACAAACACACAGTGTAATGACGGAACAAAAAAACATTGATTCAAAAAGGATTGCCGAATTATTTGAGAGTTACTCTGATTATCTTTTTAATTATGCTATTACCCGTGTGAATGATGAGCCTCTTGCTGAAGACCTTGTACAGGATACATTTGTCGCTGCTATTAAAAGTATCAAAAACTTCAAATCAAAAAGCAAGGAGAGCACTTGGTTGACTGCCATACTGAAAAATAAGATAATAGATCATTACAGGAAAAAGGTCAACAAATATCATCAGGAAAGCATCGACACATTACATAATACAAACGAGTATTTTGACGAACGTGGTTCCTGGCGCGTTGACCAAAGGCCGACCGACTGGCACATCGGTTCAGGGCACTCAATAGATCAAAAGGAATTTTATGAGATATTGCAACAATGTATTGGCAGACTAAAGGAATTACAGAGAATTGTTTTTGTTATGAAACACCTTGATGATGAGGATACAGAAGATATTTGCAAGGAATTGAAAATAACCACGTCCAATTATTGGATAATTATACACCGGGCAAAACTCCAGCTAAGGAAATGCCTTGAGGTTAAATGGATTGAAAATTAATAGCTGTAATTTGTTATAAATTGGATTAATAATAGTATAAAAGCAGTATTGAAAGATGAAAAATGGATTGATGATTTCGTGTGAAGATGCTACTCAGCTTGTAGTAATGAACAATGGCGAAAAGCTGAAGTTTTATGATAAAATGAGGCTTAAGGCACACCTGATGATGTGTAAATATTGTAGCAGATTTGAAGAGCAAAACCGGGTTATTGACCAACATATCAAAAATCTGAATACCGTTCCTGCCGTGGAAATGCCCAAAGAAGCAAAATCCAGAATTGCTGAAGAATTAGAGAAAACTAATTAATAGACTCTGCTATCTCGTTAAATGACTGTTATTTCCGTATCAATTTTACCATATTCTAAGTAAGTTCCAACCTTATTCAAGCTTATTCCCTTTTATAATTAACTCGAATAACTAATCAGAAAGAATTTCCTTTACTATGAAGTCAAATAAAAAAATAAACATTTTTGTAAGGAATTAAAATCCCTGCCGACTTAACCTTTGAAAATTGAAATTTATTTAAAAATTAATAATTTAGACTATTATGAAAACTACAAAGAAAAACAACGTGAAAAACATCATTTTATCAGGATCAATAATTGCAGGCTCGGTTATAGGCCTTAGTGCTCTCGAAGTAAACGCTACTGAAACTTTCCGTTACAGCGAACTTGGCTCGGGTGGTGAATTGCGTACAGAACTTCTGAAAAGCACATCTTCAAATCTTATGGTATTTGATATGAAGTGTGGTGAAGATACAAAAGCAGCAAAATCAACTGATGCCAAATCTAAAGATATGAAGTGTGGCGAAGGAAAATGTGGTGAGAAAAAAGCCGACGTAAAGAAAGCCGATGCTAAGAAAGCTACAGACAGCAAGTCGAAAGACATGAAATGCGGTGAAGGTAAATGTGGTGAGAAAAAAGC
>JAOZOC010000115.1 GCA_029933495.1 Bacteroidales bacterium | reverse complement strand
TTGACAATTTTCCCCCTTACGTTAAAAAACTTGAAATATTTGCCAACAGTTGGACAAGTAATGATTTAAAGTATTCTGCTGAATGGATTTGGAACGAAGCCAATCAGCAATTGGAGTTTACGGACAATACCTTTTCGGGTATTATTTCGAATCAGGAGAATATTAATCATTTTGTTGTGGTTACATTTAGCGAAGAAATGTCGCAGGCATATATGACCATTGACGGATTAGGGATATCACATGAACAATATATGTCAAACAGTACGGGCGATCCCAATGCTAAAATATTTTATCTTGATGGAAATATTCTAAACGGGGCACAACCGGGAGATTATACCATAACGATAGAAGATGCAAAGGATTTGGCACAAACGGAACTTTACGGCTTTCATAATACAAATGCTCTTTCCGCGACAAATTATCCGAAAAGACAGTCTGATGGTGTTTGGTCTCCAACATACTCAATTCATACGGATAATATTCATGGGTTTACAATTAATCAGTCGGATTTACAAGCTGATTTTTTTGCAGATCCAAATTCAATTGGTATTGGTGATGAAGCATATTTTTTTGACATCTCAACAGGAGAGCTTATTGAAAGTTGGGAATGGGTGTTTGAGGGTGGAACGCCATCTTCCTCAACCGCACAAAGTCCGGGGTACATTTTATACGAAAATTCAGGAGAGTTTGATGTAACGTTAACAATTACAAATTCTTCTCAACAAACAAGTACGGTAACGAAAGAAGATTATATTAAAGTTGGAGAAATACCAACTGCCGATTTTTATGCGGATGTTACTAATGCCAACATTGAAGAATATATTACATTCAATGATGCCTCTTCGGAAAATACGACATCTTGGCATTGGAATTTCGGTGACGGAAACTATTCGAATAGTCAGAATCCTGTACATTTATATAATGATGGGGGAGTTTATACGGTTACATTGACTGCTACTAATCAATATGGGGCAGATACGGAAACTAAATCGGATTATATTACAATAAACGATCCCAGACCCAATCCTAACTTTAATACTAATGACGGTATCACAAACATTGAGCCTGAAAATTATCTTAGTTTTATAGATAATTCGTCAAATACACCGACCTCCTGGTTTTGGACATTTGAGGGTGCAACTCCTTCAACTTCAACAGAACAGAATCCTTCGGGTATTTATTATCCAAATATAGGAGCTTATGACGTAACATTAAGTGTATCCAATGAGTTTGGTACGAAAACAATAACTAAAGATGATTTTATACTTGTAACAAACCCGGCAATATCGCTTGAGGTTGATTGTTTTCCTGAGTATTTCTCATATACTGTGGGTGAATCAGTAAAATTTACTGCAAATGTACAAAACGGAACCGGCCCTTACATTTACAGTTTTAATTTTAACAATGAAAATATTTATACATTTACGTCTTCACTGATGAGCTATACTGCCGAACAAACGGTAAATAGCTCTTATGATTCCTATTTTTTGTCGGTTACAGTCTCCGATGCAAATGATAATACGTCAACATGTACAAATTCAGTAGCTGTACAACAG
Source organism: Bacteroidales bacterium (assembly GCA_029933495.1). Classification (GTDB taxonomy): domain Bacteria; phylum Bacteroidota; class Bacteroidia; order Bacteroidales; family JAADJA01; genus JAADJA01. Next base: position 7,172 of record JAOZOC010000115.1, on the reverse strand, counting down.
ATTGGTGCTTCACACAATGTTGATTTTTCATGGAATCCGTCTAATCCGATACTCGGTCAGAATATTTCATTTATTAATAATACTACAGGTGGATCGCAACCTTATATGCAATCGTATTGGCAATGGTTTGAAGACCCTAATACAGGTTCTCCGTCCTGGGCACCTCATTCGGAGATTCTTTGGGCTCCAAATTCACTAAATAGCCCTGCATTCGTTGCAAATTATAATGAATTAGGTAATTACCCTGTAAAACTGACAGTGACGGATGCACAGGGCTGGCCGTCATCAAAAACAAAAATATTGCATTTTGTTCCAGCCGATGAATGCTTGTTTTTTGATGGTAGTTTTCCTATAGGAATGGAGGATCAATACGCTCAGGTAGGAGATGAAGAGAATTTTTACGCAAATGGCGATTGCTGTTACAGCCCTTCATGCAATATGCCACAGGAATGTAACTATATTACTAATTTTAGATGGAAATTATTTGATAAAGAAACCGGATTGTATGTTCCTAACTCAACTATAGAAAAGTATAATGAGTGTTCTTGTTATGAATTAAGTATTAACGGCTCTTCTGATTGTCAGGAATGGCAAAATTATATTGGAAATCACACTGCTACTTATACTTTTAATTCCGGTGATGACAAGGAATATATTATTCAGTGTGAAATATGGAATAAATGTAAAGGTGAATATGATTCATTAATGGGTAAAGAAAATTTATATTTACCGGGAAAGTTAAATCCTGATATGGCACAGGATTTAGCATACTATGATGTTGGATACAGGCAATTTAGAGTTGTTGATTGTGAAAGCGAAGAAACATATACCTTAGACATAACATTAATGTACAATCCTGAAGTCTGGGCGGGTAAAATAACTCTTGGTGGTGAAGGGGATCATAAAATTCATCCAAATGCGGCAATAACATATGTAGCTCATAATGAAATAATAATGGCAGTTGGCTTTGAAGCTATGCAAGGGTGTAATTTTACTGCGAGAATTGAACCTTGCCCTGAAAATTCGGAAATATCGGATTATATTTCAAATGTTTCGGAAAAGATGGATAATAATTGTGTGTCAAATATGAATGAAAACAATGCTTTTTCAAAAATAGTTGTTTTCCCAAATCCAACAACCGGAATATGCAAAGTCGTAGTACCTGAGTTAAAGACTCATTTCACTGTTTTGGTTTTTGATAATATAGGCAATATTGTATTTAATAATAATTATTTGCACCAAAAAATTATAGATATTGATTTGAGTGATTATTCAAAAGGTGTTTACTTGTTAAAAATAATTACACAGGAAAAAACTTTTATTGAAAAAGTAATAAAACAATAAGTTATTTATAACATAAAAAATCTTGGCAAACAGAAAAGTATTATATTTATAGTAACAACCTGACAGATTTTTCTATCAGGTTGTTATTTTACCTTCTTATTATAAATTAACTGCTTCCACTGCTTTTATCTCAGGAATTGCTTTAACCATTGCCGACTCAATGCCTCCTTTTAAAGTCATCAGACTGTACGGGCAGGCTCCGCAGGCTCCCATTAGCTGAACTTCAACAACATTGTCGTCGGTCAGATTAATAAACTCGACGTCACCTCCGTCATTTTGAAGGTATGGCCTTATCTGTTCAATCACATTCTGAACTTTGCTGATTAATGCAACTCTGTCCTGATCAAGCATAATGCAATAATTAAGTAGTTATCTGAACTATTTTTGTAGGCTCAAGGTTGACATTTCTGATTGCCACCTGCTGAGCCGTATTCTGTGCAAGCTCCATAAAAGCCTTGCCAACCGGTGAATTCTCATCCAACGCAACCGGATTTCCATTATCACCCGATTCGCGGATACTCTGAACAAGCGGAATTTGTCCGAGAAGAGGAACACCCGATTCATCTGCCAGTTTTTTTCCGCCTTCTTTCCCGAAGATATAATATTTATTTTCAGGAAGTTCGGCAGGTGTGAACCATGACATATTCTCAACGAGGCCAAGGATAGGAACGTTGATATCCTTTGTTTTGAACATGCTGAAAGCCTTGCGTGCATCGGCAAGTGCAACCTCCTGGGGTGTTGTAACAATAACTGCACCCGTAACCGGAAGTGTCTGAACCATAGTCAGGTGAATGTCGCCCGTTCCGGGAGGAAGGTCAATAATGAAGTAGTCGAGGTCGCCCCATAATGTGTCATTAATCAACTGGTTTAGTGCATTTGTTGCCATAGCACCTCTCCAGATCAGCGCCTGTGAAGCATCAACAAAGAATCCGATGGAAAGTACTTTGATTCCATATTTTTCAATGGGGATAATTTTTGTTTTTCCATCCACTTCGGTTCCTCCGGGGTGCTGTCCTTCAAGGTCGAACATTAACGGAACCGAAGGCCCGTAAATGTCGGCATCTAACAATCCGACTTTAGCTCCTGTTTTTGCAAGAGCCACAGCGAGATTTGCAGCGACCGTTGATTTACCAACGCCACCTTTACCGGAAGCAACTGCAATAATGTTTTTCACACCTTTCAGCAAAAGTTCCGTCTCTTTTCGTCTTGTCGAGACCACAGATTCATAATTAATCTCCAGTTCGAGATTCGGATCAACGTATTTATGAAGGGCTGCAATGCAGTCATTCTTCATAACGCTTTTTAAAGGGCAGGCCGGAGTTGTAAGAACCAGATCAAAACTCACCTTATTTCCCTCAATCTTAACATTCTGGATCATGTTCAGAGACACCAGATCTTTGTGCAGATCAGGGTCGTCAACATGTCGCAACGCATCTAATATTTTCTCTTTTGTTACAGCCATTTTATATCTAATTTAGAATCGGTAAAAATAAACAATCAATTACATATATTGTTCGCAAATATGTAATTTTTTTTTGAATTTAGAATGTATTCCAAATAAACTGCGGAAATAGAATAAAAACAAATGGAAATAAACCGGTACTTAAAACATATTTACTAATTTTGCCCGTTTTAATGAAATAATTAAATATTGCAATATGTTTGAAGGATTATCGGATAAACTGGAACGGTCGTTTAAGATACTGAAAGGGCACGGACACATTACCGAGATTAATGTCGCGGAAACTCTTAAAGAGGTCAGGAAAGCCCTTTTGGATGCCGACGTCAGTTATAAAATAGCCAAGGAATTTACAAATGTCGTCAAGGAGAAGGCTCTTGGTGAGAAGATTCTTACTTCAGTCTCGCCAGGGCAGCTGATGGTGAAGATCGTTCACGATGAGCTTGCTACCCTTATGGGTTCCGAAACGGCTGAGCTTAATATAAAAGGTACACCGGCTATCATTTTAATTGCAGGTCTTCAGGGTTCGGGTAAGACAACTTTTTCGGCTAAGCTTGCCAATTTCCTGAAATCCAAAAAAGGACGTAATCCGTTGCTCGTTGCAGGTGACGTTTACCGTCCTGCTGCCATTGAACAGTTGAAGGTGCTTGGAGAGCAGGTAGGTGTAAAGGTTTACACCGAGGAAGAAAACAAAAATCCCGTTAAGATTGCAGAAAATGCAATAAAACATGCAAGGGAGTATGGCCATAATGTGGTTATCATTGACACAGCAGGTCGTCTTGCCGTTGATGAGGAGATGATGAATGAGATTGCGGCTATAAAGAATGCTGTAAATCCGCAGGAAACACTGTTTGTTGTTGACTCAATGACCGGTCAGGATGCCGTGAACACTGCAAAAGCTTTTAACGAGAGGCTTGATTATGAGGGTGTTGTGCTGACAAAGTTAGACGGTGATACTCGTGGTGGTGCTGCACTCACAATCAAATCGGTTGTTGACAAGCCGATAAAATTTGTGGGTATCGGCGAAAAGATGGATGCAATTGATGTGTTCCATCCAAGCAGAATGGCGGACAGAATCCTTGGTATGGGCGATATTGTCTCCTTGGTTGAGAAAGCCCAGGAGCAGTTTGACGCCGAGGAAGCCAGAAAACTTCAAAAGAAAATAGCTAAGAACCAGTTCAATTTCAATGACTTCCTGAACCAGATAAAGCAGATCAAGAAGATGGGTAATGTGAAGGATTTGATGGGGATGATACCTGGTATGGGTAAGGCATTGAAAAATATGGATATTGATGATGATGCATTCAAAGGGATTGAAGCAATTATTTATTCGATGACAATGGAAGAGCGCGAAAATCCGAAAGTGCTGAACGGAAGCCGCAGAAGGAGAATTGCAAGGGGTAGCGGCAGCGATATTCAGGAGGTGAATCAGTTGATAAAACAATTCTCGGAAACGCAGAAGATGATGAAAGCCATTTCGGGCGGAAAAGGCAAAAACCTGATGAAGGCAATGGCCAATATGCGCGGAATGGGAAAAAGATAAACATGGCAAACCTGTAAGGTTTGTGTGATAGCCTGTGCGAGAGAAGAACCTTGCAGGTTTTGACAGGAAGGCGAATGGTTGTGCATAGGTTGAACCTTGCAGGTTTTAGCAGGATTGGATAGTCACCTGATGACTAAGCGTAGTTGGGTTTTGTTAAAGAGTGTAAAGTTGAACACAGCCGATTTATGTATAAGGTTTTTGATTTAAAACTAACACAGCATGAAAATAATAGACGGAAAAGAGACCGCAAAGCAGATAAAAAAAGAGATTGCAGCCGAAGTAGCTGATCTTATTGATAATAAAGGGAAAGACCCGCACCTTGCAGCTATTCTTGTAGGTGAAGACCCGGCAAGCCAGACCTATGTGAGGAATAAGGAGAAATCGTGCAGTGAAGTCGGAATCCTTTCATCTGTTTACAGGTATCCTTCCGACATAACTGAAAAGGAATTACTCGAAGCGATTGAGTATATCAACAATGATGATGAAATTGACGGTCTGATTGTTCAGTTGCCGTTGCCGGATCATATTTCTGAAAAGAGGGTGATCGAAAGTATAAATCCTGCAAAGGATGTTGACGGATTCCACCCGATGAATGTGGGCAAAATGATGCTTGGGCTGCCGACATATCTGCCTGCAACACCTTACGGGATTATCCAGCTTCTCGAAAGGTATGATATTGAAACCGAAGGAAAAAACTGTGTTGTGCTTGGCCGGAGCCACATTGTGGGTTCTCCGGTTAGTGTATTACTATCGCGCAAAGCAAATCCCGGTAATTGCACGGTAACTCTTTGCCACAGCAGGACAAAAAATCTGAAAAAAATTGCCAAATCAGCCGATATTTTAATAGTAGCAATGGGGCAGCCGAAGTTCGTTACTCATGAGATGGTGAAAAAAGGTGCTGTCGTTATTGACGTGGGGATTCACAGGGTTCCTTCGGATGAGACAAAGTCAGGATATAAACTGGTTGGAGATGTTGATTTTGAGAAAGTTGCCGGAGTAGCATCATACATAACTCCTGTTCCGGGCGGTGTCGGCCCGATGACTATAGTTTCATTGTTGCAGAATACTTTAAAGGCTGCCAGGAAAGAGGTCTATTCTTAATATTTTTTAATTTACTAATTCTTTTATTGTGAAATCAAATCAATTGATGTTATTTCCGTTTGCTGTTGCCTTTCTGTTGATCTACGGCAATACATTTGCTCAGAAGGAGCTTTATACAACGATTGAATATCCTTCCGGATTGAAAGTTTACACCAAATTATCGAATAAGGTAAACGAGGCATCCGGTGTGATTTTATATCAGGATTGCCTGTGGACTTTTAATGACAGCGGAGGTGAACCTGAAATTTATAAGACCGATAAAAAATCTGGAAAAGTTATAAAATCAGTCAGAATACAGAATGGGAACAATTATGATTGGGAGGATATTACTCAGGATAATGAGTATATTTATGTGGGTGATTTCGGGAATAACAGAGGGAACAGGAAAGACCTTGTAATCTATAAGATTTTGAAAAAGGATATTGGGAAGGGGAAAAAGGTTGACGTAAATGCAGAAATAATCTCATTTTCATACAATGACCAGAAATCTTTTGAAGTTAAAAGACAAAAGAATAATTTTGATTGTGAGGCCGTGACTAATTTCGGTGATTCGCTTATTATCTTTTCAAAGGACTGGGCTGACCGTAAAACAAGAATGTATAAATTACCGAAGGCTCCGGGAGTTTATAAAATTGATCCTGTTGCTGTTTTTGAAGCTGACGGACTGATAACAGGTGCGGATTATAATGGCTCAACCGGAGATTTGGTACTTGTGGGTTATAAGAATTATGTGCCGTTTGTTTTTTTATTTGAAGATTTTAATAACACTGATTTTACTGCCGAAAAGGTCTTTCGTATTGATTTCCCTGCCATGAAAGATGCACAGACAGAAGGAGTTGTGTGGTTGGATGATAACAATATAATCATAACCTGTGAGGAAACAAAAGCTTTTAAACAATCTGCTTTCAGACTAAATATTAGAGAGGCAATAAAACTAACGGATGGAGAAAAATAGAAATGACAGATTGGAATCCGGGTTGGAACTTCCATTGATGGAAGACTTTTACACGGTTCAGGGTGAGGGATTTCACACGGGAAAGCCTGCATATTTTACCCGCATTGGCGGTTGCGATGTAGGATGTAGCTGGTGCGATGTTAAAGAGTCGTGGAATGCAAGACTCTGGCCTTTGACCAATACCGATGAAATTGTTGAGCGTGTTGCAGCCTGTCCTGCTAAGGCTGTTGTCGTCACAGGCGGTGAACCTTTGATGTACAATATGGATTACTTTTGCCGGGAACTTAAAAAACGGGGAGTTAAAACCTTTCTCGAAACTTCCGGTTCGCATCCTCTGACTGGTGACTGGGACTGGATTTGCCTTTCACCAAAGAAGAATAGCCCTCCGTTGAAAGAGATGTTTGAGATTGCCAGTGAACTGAAAGTTATTATCCAGTCAAAAGGCGATTTTGACTGGGCCGAAAAAAATGCTGCAAGGGTAGAAAAGGAGTGTCATCTTTTTTTGCAACCCGAATGGAGTGTACGCGAAGATATGATGGAGCCGATAGTGGATTATGTAAAAGCTCATCCCAAATGGCAAATATCACTGCAAAGCCATAAATATATGAGAATTCCTTAGCTGTGGCAAATTCGGGAGTATCAAATTAGTGTTTATAAATAAGGTTTGAGGGATTTATATTAAAGCTGTCATTCCAAATGCCAGGGTAATTTATCAAGGTCAACATTGCCTCCTGACAGGATAATCCCGGTTTTTTTATTTTTGAATTTTG
>JAOZOC010000114.1 GCA_029933495.1 Bacteroidales bacterium | reverse complement strand
ACTTAGAGGGATAGGTATAATCATTTTTTCTACTAGGTTTAATTTTGGAAATAAGGTTTTTCTTTATAAATATTAAACCATCATCAGTCATTATTTAAATCTACCTGCTTTTTTCTTTACAGATTTTCATAAACAGTAGAATCTTTGCTCTGACGATCTACATTTATATATAGGATGATTTTTGATTTCACATTCTTCAGGATTTACAAAAAAACCTTATCTTCATTTTCAACCTTAATACAAATTAATATCCCACACAACCTTAACCTTATTACCTTATCAACATCATGCATCAGAAATTTCACAACTTCAAAGGAAGGAATCTGATTGATTACCGTGTTGAACAAAAAAAAACTATTAAAATCTTTTAATACTAATTTCCCGCTCTATGGCAATTCATTAGTTAACTGCACTTTAGAATGGGAAGTGTGATACAAAAAAATAATTTAACATTTTTTTTAAAAAAATACTTGACATGCATAGTATTTATTCCGTACCTTTGCAATGCACGCATAACAAATAATCGGTATGAATATTGAACAAACAGTTGATTCTCACCTACGTTCCACTCTTTTCGCTATGCGGAGGATGTATAACCTTCTGGCAGCACAAAACGGAATTACACAAGGAATAGGATATGCATTGGTAAACATCGGGAAAGATGGTGTGCCTGCTACCAAGATCGCACCTATGATGGGAATGACAAGTTCCAGTCTCAGCCGCCTTCTCAGAAAAATGGAAGATGACAAGTTGATATACCGCAAGCCGGAGAAGGAAGATAAACGCGTTGTAAGGATTTTTCTTACAGAAGATGGTTACACATTAAGAGAAAAAATTAAAGATGTAGTAATTAATTTTAACGAAAGGCTTTTTAAAAAAATCAGCGTTCAGGATTTTGAAGCTTTTGTCAGAATAACTGACATAATTAAAGAGCAGGTAAAAGATGATGTATCAGAATTTATCTCACTTCACCCCTCTCCTAAATAGAGAGGGCGAAATTGGATACCCGGAGGCAGTGTCTCGGGGGAAATACTTGAATAAATATTATAAATCACCAAAATAAATATCTTATGATTCGAAGAATAAAAAAAGTTGCTGTTCTCGGTTCCGGGGTTATGGGTTCCGGAATCGCCTGCCATTTTGCAAATGTCGGAGTGGAAGTGTTACTAATCGACATAATACCACGCGAGCTTAATGACAAAGAAAAGGCTGCCGGGCTATCGCTCGAAGACAAAGCTGTAAGGAACCGGATCGTTAACGATTCGCTTAAAGCAACACTAAAATCTAAACCCTCGCCCATCTACAAACAATCATTTGCTAACCGTATAGAAACCGGTAATTTTGATGACGACATCGCAAAAATTAAAGAATGCGACTGGGTTATTGAAGTAGTTATTGAACGCCTCGACATAAAGCAGTCGGTTTTTGAGAAAGTTGATAAGTTCAGAACACCTGGCACCCTTGTTACTTCAAACACATCGGGTATATCAATTGAAGCTATGACAGATGGCCGTAGCGAAGACTTCCAAAAACATTTCTGCGGCACTCACTTCTTCAATCCACCCCGCTACCTGCAACTATTCGAGATCATCTCGTCAAGCAAAACCGATCCCGAAGTGTTAAGTTTCTTATCAGATTATGCTTCGAAATTTCTCGGCAAAACACCGGTACTTGCAAAAGATACTCCGGCATTTATTGCCAACAGGATTGGAACATTTTCAATAATGGAGCTATTTAACAATCTTAAAAATCTTGACTTTACTATTCCCGAAATTGATAAATTAACAGGACCGATAATCGGAAGAGCTAAATCTGCAACTTTCCGTACTGCCGACATCGTAGGACTGGATACACTTGTCCATGTTGCAAAAAACATTCAGGAAACTACAACGGATGAAGCAAACGATATTTTCAAAATCCCTGACTATCTTGATAAGATGCTGGAAAACAAATGGCTCGGCTCCAAGACTAAGCAGGGATTCTATAAAAAAGTTGTTGAAGGTGATAAAAAGAAGTTTCTTTCACTCGACACAAAAACCCTTGAATATATTGAAACTCCCAAACCCAGGTTTTCAGTTTTTGAAAAGACAAAAGGTATTGATGATCTGAATCAGATAATGCCCATACTTTTTAAAGACAAAACCAAGGTTGGCGACTTCTACAGAAGTTCTTTCTACAATCTCTTTAATTTTGTATCAAACCGCATTCCCGAAATAAGTGATGAGATATATAAAGTTGATGATGCTCTGAATGCCGGCTTTGGATGGAAACAAGGACCTTTCCAGACATGGGATGCTGTTGGAGTTCCTGATACAGTGAAAGCAATGGAAGAAGCAGGGAAAAAACCTGCACAGTGGATTTACGATATGCTTAATGCAGGAATAACATCTTTCTATAAGATAGAAAACGGATTTAAATATTTCTATGACATCCCTTCAAAATCGTATAAGGTGATTCCGGGACAGGAGGAGAAGCTCTCACTTGATCTGCTCAGGAGCACCAATGTTATCTGGGAAAATAATGACACCACTATTTTTGATCTCGGCGATGGAATTCTTAATATCGAGTTTCATACAAAAATGAATACTATCGGACAGGGAGTTCTTGAAGGACTGAACAAAGCTATTGATATGGCTGAGGCCGATTATACCGGTCTGGTTATCTCAAATGAAGGCGACCATTTTTCGGCAGGAGCCAATGTAGGAATGATTTACATGCTGGCTATTGAACAGGAGTGGGAAGACCTTGATCTGGCAGTTCAATGGTTCCAGAAAACAACAATGCGTATGCGCTACTCATCAATACCTGTTGTGACTGCTCCTCATGGAATGACCCTTGGCGGGGGATGCGAGTTATGTATGCACAGCGATAAAGTTATTGCTCACGCAGAGACTTATATGGGACTTGTTGAATTTGGTGTTGGGCTTATTCCCGGTGGCGGTGGCACAAAAGAGTTTGCCCTTAGATTGTCCGATGAACTGAAAGAGGGAGATATTCGTACAAATGCATACCTGAACCGCTATCTGAGTATAGGTCAGGCAAAGGTATCAATGTCGGCATACGAAGCCTTTGATTTGGGATATATGCGTCCGGGAATAGATGAAGTAATAGTTAGTAGAGCATATCATCTTGCCTATGCAAAAAAAGCGGCTCTTAACCTTGCCGAAAAGGGATACACACAACCTGCTGCCCGTAAAGACATAAAAGTTTTAGGAAAAGAAGCGCTGGGGATGGTTTATGTCGGAGCTGATGGTTTTACAACCGGAAATTATATGTCGGTTCACGATAAGCTAATTGCCGAAAAACTTGGTTGGGTAATGGCCGGTGGTGAAATATCGCAGGCACTTACCGAGGTATCGGAGCAATATCTGCTCAACCTTGAGAGAAAAGCCTTTATGGAACTTTGTATGCAACGCAAAACACTTGAAAGAATACAAAGTCTGATCACTAAAGGTAAAATTCTCCGTAATTAAACGGATATGAAATAAATTGTTTTTAAACTGTAAAAAACTTAAATTATGAATGCATATATAGTAGGTGGTTACCGTTCTGCAATAGGAAAAGCTCCGCGAGGCAGCTTACGTTTCACCAGACCGGATGACGTATCAGTAGAGGTAATTAGACATTTATTAAATGATTTTCCTCAGATTGAAAAATCAAAAATTGATGACATCGTAGTTGGAAATGCCTTTCCTGAAGCTGAAACAGGAATGAATATGGGTAGGTTTCTTTCACTTATGGCTATGGATACCGTAGATGTTCCGGGATCAACGATAAATCGCTTTTGCGCTTCAGGAATTGAATCTATTGCTATTGCTTCAGCTAAAATCTCAGCCGGCATAACTGACATGATTGTGGCAGGAGGTGCTGAAACAATGTCGATGATAAACATGGGAGGATGGCGCCTTGTTCCAAACCCTGATATTGCCAAAACAAACCCGAAATGGTACCTGAATATGGGACTTACTTCGGAGATGGTTGCAAAAGAATATGATGTATCAAGAGAGGCACAGGATATCTTTGCTGCAAAATCTGTCGAGAAGGCTTTGAATGCTATCGACAAAGGATATTTTAAAGACCAGATAGTTCCCATAACAGTTAAAGAAAACTATCTTGAAAATGATAAGATGCTGACACGGGAGAAGGTTTTTGAGGTTGATGAAGGTCCGAGAAGAGGAACAACAGCGGAAGGCCTTTCCAGACTAAAACCTGCCTTTGCACAGGATGGAAGATCAACAGCCGGGAATTCATCACAGATGTCGGACGGAGCAGGTTTTGTTTTGATTGTTTCCGAAAAAATACTAAAGCAATATGATCTGACACCAATCGCCCGTCTGGTTGACTACCAGGTTGCAGGTGTGGAGCCATACAAGATGGGTATCGGTCCGATGGCTGCAATTCCAAAAGTACTGAAACATGCAGGAATGAAACTTGCTGACATTGACCTTATCGAACTTAATGAAGCATTTGCTTCGCAATCAATTGTTGTTATTGATAAAGTCGGATTAAATCCTGACATTGTCAATGTTAATGGTGGAGCAATCGCTCTTGGACACCCACTCGGTGCTACAGGAGCCAAGCTAACTGTACAGATGTTATATGAATTAAAAAGGAGAAATAAAAAGTATGGAATGGTGACAATGTGCATCGGTACCGGCCAGGGTGCTGCCGGGATTTTTGAGATGCTGTAGGATAATGGAATCCTACGGTCATTGCAATAAATTGAATAATAAAAATCAATAAAATAACGATCTAAAAACAAATATTATGTCAGACAAAAAAGCAATAAAAGGTGGAGAATTTCTTATCAGAGAGACCGATGCTACGGATATTTTTATTCCGGAGGAATTCAACGAAGAGCAACGTATGATGGCTCAGACCTGTAAAGATTTTACCGACACTCAGGTACTTCCAAACATTGATGCCCTTGACGAACACGACAGGGACCTTTCAATAAAACTACTAAAAGATGCCGGAGAACTCGGACTTCTTGGAATATCAGTCCCGGAAGAGTATGGTGGATTTGGTCAAAACTTTGTAACTTCAATGTTTACTACTGAAGAGATGGGAAAAGGATACAGTTTCGCTGTCACCTTCTCAGCTCACACAGGGATAGGGACTCTTCCCATTCTCTATTTTGGAACAGAAGAACAAAAACAGAAATACCTTCCAAAACTCGCTTCAGGTGAATCTATTGGGGCATATGCTCTTACAGAAGCCAACGCAGGTTCCGATCCCAATTCAGGTTCTGCAAAAGCAACCTTGACAGATGACGGAAAACATTATATACTTGACGGCGTTAAAATATGGATTACAAACGGTGGTATCGCTGACCTGTTCATTGTTTATGCAAAAATTGATGATGATAAGAATCTAAGCGCATTCATCGTTGATCGCGATACTCCGGGTTTCACAATCGGGCCGGAAGAGGAAAAGATGGGAATCAAAGGTGCTTCGACAACACAAATATACTTTGAGAATGCAAAGATTCCTGCTGAAAATTTATTAGGTCCCCGGAACGGTGGTTTTAAAATAGCTTTATACATTCTAAATCTTGGACGGATTAAACTATCCGGTGCAACAATCGGAGCAAGCAAAGCAACAATCGCAAATATGGTTCAGTATGCTAATGAACGTAAGCAATTCGGAAAATTCCTTACAGATTTTGGTGCAATTCAATACAAGATAGCTGAATCTGTTATCAGGAATTTTGCAAATGAGTCGTTAACATATCGTGCAAGCCAAAACATCGATGATGCAATTGAAGCTTACATTGCAGAAGGAATGGAAAAGGGCAAATCAAGTATTGAAGGTATCCGGCAATTTGCCGTTGAGGCTTCAATCGCCAAAATATTCGGTTCAGAAGTTCTGGACTATGTTGTTGATGAAGGTGTTCAGATTTATGGCGGAATGGGCTACTCGGCCGAAATGCCTGTTGAGCGTGCCTACCGCGATTCAAGAATTAACAGGATATTTGAAGGGACAAACGAAATTAACCGTATGCTAATTGTCGGTGAGCTGCTTAAAAGAGGTCTGAAAGGTGAACTTGACCTTATGACTCCCGCAAAAGCTGTGGCTGGAGAGTTAATGCAGATTCCAGATTTTGGCAGTCCTTCTTTAGGATACTTCGAAGAGAAAAGGAAATTGATTATCAACTTCAAAAAGACAATCCTGATGGTAGCAGGCGCTGCTCTGCAAAAATTTACAGATAAACTGCCAGATGAACAAGAGGTGTTAACGAATCTTGCTGATATGCTAATCTATGCGTATGCAGCCGAATCAACAATGCTAAGGGTTGAAAAACTGAGCTCAATGTATGATGAAAGTAAATTGGAAATTTACAAAGACATCCTCAATGTATTTGTGTTAGATGCTGCTTACAAAATAAACAAAACCGGTGTTGATGCAATAAACTATTTTGCAGAAGGTGATGAAAAACAAGGAATGCTTATGGGAATGAAACGTTTCACTAAAGTAGCTCCTCTTGATGTTATTTCAGCCCGAAGAAGAATTGCTGCACGAATAATTGAAGATAATGGTTATACGCTCTAAAGATAGAGGTGGAAAGTAATATTGTCACTTTTATAATAAAACCAACCCATTAAGGAGTTAATGTTTGTAAAAAGTTTTCTTAATGAATATTAACTCCTTAATGGTCATTTTTAGCTCTGCTGTTGACCCAAATAATCAGGGTTATTTTAGTTGAAAAAATAAATTATGAACAAAATCGAAAAAATGGCAGCAAGTCCGTTCAGGATGAAGTTGTTTATGATGAAGCAACTTCCAATGGCTTTTCTTGCAGGCTTAAAAGTGACAAGAATGGATATGAAGGGAGCATCAGTATCTGTACCTTACAAGTGTCTGAATAAAAACCCGTTCCGATCTGTCTATTTTGCAGTCCTTAGTATGGCTGCCGAACTTTCGTCAGGAATAATTGCCCTGGCTGCTCTACACGATGTGAAGGTGCCCGTTTCGATGCTCGTGCTAAAAATGAAAGCTGAATTTTTGAAAAAGGCCAAAACAAAAATTGTTTTCCATTGTGAAGATGCTGAGAAAATAAAGCAGAGCATTGCCAAAAGTATTGAAACAGGCCAGGGAGAGACTATCGAAGTAAGTTCTACAGGTTATGATACTTCAGGTGATAAGGTTGCGGAATTTATATTTGAATGGACTTTTAAACCTAAAAAGGTGAGTTAAGGGTTGAAAACCAGAGTATCGTTAAAACAAAATAAATCAATTTTTATATTGGTTATTTTATTATCTTTGTAAATATTAAATCATCACGTAAACTAAAAATCTAATAGAGATGGAAATAAAAAGAACATTCGATATCGTTGATAACCTTGTTGAGAACCTACAACGGGATGATGCCCTTGCTGTGAAGAGAAACGGCAAATGGGAAAAATTCACCACTCTGCAATATAAAGAGTTTGTAGATAATTTCAGCTACGGACTACTGGCATCAGGTTTTAAGAAAGGTGATAAAATAGTAACAATTTCAAACAATCGTCCGGAATGGAACTTCATTGATGCCGGGATGACGCAGGTTGGATTAGTTCATGTGCCGGTTTATGCGAATCTTGGACATGATGAATATGAGCACATCCTTTCGCATTCTGATGCGCGAATTATTATTGTATCAGACGAAGGATTCTATTTAAAAATAAAAGACCGTTTAAAAAAGGCTCCCAACGTTGAAAAAATTTACTCCTTTGATGAAGTAAAAGGTATTGCAAACTGGATGGAACTAATTGATATTGGAAAAAAGAATGCCGAAAAATACAAAGATGAGCTGCAAAAAAGAAAAGCAGAAGTTAAACCTGAAGATTTAATGTCAATAATATACACTTCGGGAACAACAGGACTTCCTAAAGGAGTTATGCTTAGCCACGAAAATTTCATCTCAAATGTTCATGGTAGCATTGATATTCTTACTGTTAAATCTGATGGAATATTTCTGAGTTTCCTTCCGTTATGTCATGTATTTGAAAGAATGGTCAACTATATGGTGCAAGCAAGAGGTTGTGGAGTTTATTATGCCGAAAGTGTTGATACGATTGGAGAAAATCTCAGAGAGGTGCATCCCAATGGTTTTGCATCTGTGCCAAGGGTTATCGAACGTCTGTATGACAAATTGATTCTTAAAGGCAAAGAGCTTAAAGGCATAAAAAAGAATCTGTTTTTCTGGGCTGTCAACCTCAGCCTTAAATATGAACTAAACAAAGCAAATGGACCGTTTTACGAGTTTCAACGGAAGATTGCTGACAAGCTGGTTTATTCAAAATGGAGAGAAGCACTAGGTGGAAATATCGAAAATGTAGTTTCCGGAGGTGCAGCACTACAAGAAAGGCTGGCGCGGGTATTCAATTGTGCAGGTATTACTATTATGGAGGGTTACGGACTTACCGAAACCTCCCCTGTTATTGCAGTAAACCATATAGACTATCCAAATATGAAATTTGGAACCGTTGGTCCGGTTATTAAAAATGTACAGGTTAAAATTGCAGATGACGGCGAAATACTTATGAAAGGCCCCAGCCTGATGATGGGATATTATAAAGATCCTGAAAAAACAAAGGAAGTTATTGATGAAGAGGGTTGGTTTCACACAGGCGACATAGGTGAGCTTCAGGAAAACAACATATTGAAAATTACTGACAGAAAAAAAGAAATATTCAAACTATCAACCGGGAAATATGTGGCCCCACAGGTGGTTGAAAATAAATACAAAGAATCACAGTTTATTGAGT
>JAOZOC010000657.1 GCA_029933495.1 Bacteroidales bacterium | reverse complement strand
ACTAAAAACTTTTAGAAGTTTTTTCTTTTCGACGTATTCTTCTGAGAAGTTTGGGAAAGGTCAAATACTATATCTAAATATAATCCCTCATCTTTCGATAATAAAGACAGGGCAGGAATGTAAGTTATTTCAAAATACTGCTATTTACCGGAATTCCTAAACTCTTCCAGTTTATCGTTGTCAATAATCAAAGTTGTAATCCCTTCGGAATAGGGCAAAAGTTCATATTCATTATACACGAGTTCAAGACCTTTGGTAGTCATACCAATATTTTCAGGCAGGTTAAATTTATCCATAAAGGTAAAATCAGCCCATTTGTCCGTATCTGACATCCTGAGCTTCTTACGAAGTAGCTTTTCAACGTAGGAACTAAACTTCGCTTTATCAGTTATAAAATCCATAATAGCTTTTTCTTTCCCAGTTTCCGGGTCAATATTCAGAAATTCAACAAGATGTGATGAGTGGGCTCCACCCGAATAAAGATTTGTAACGACTTTAAAAGTGATAAGACTTTTTGATTCATAAGTTATTTCACTTTCTGTTTCCTGCTCATAACCACCTGTTCTTGCATCGGGAAATTCTATTTTAAAATCCTGATAATCTTTAATAATATTTGTAACAAGCTCATCCTTATTCTGCATACCAGAATCTTCTGAATAAGCCATCTTCCCAAAAACCATCTTATCCATTAGCTTATTAAAACTTGTTGCAGCATCTGTCTCACCTGTCATCTGATAATAGGACAAATCAATATTGACACAAATGTCATTCTGACAATCACCAACTGTCTTTTCGTACCTCACCTTTTTAAATTGAGAGCCTTCTTCATTACCACATCCAATAATAAGATACACAAACAATAATAATACTGAAATCAATAATATCTTCCGCTTCATAAGAAAAGTTTTTCCACAAAATTAACAAAATTACTTCAGGTACGTTATGCAAGATATTCGATAAGTAAAGCTTATTACTGCTTTGTTTATCGTAATGAGCTCATTATATACATATTACTGAATATATAGAATCTATTTATTGTTAAAAAAACCGTTGAAAACAATTTAAAGAGCTTTTAATAGTAGATATTATTTTTCAGACTTTTATCCTATGAAAATTAAGTTATTTATAATACTGTTTTTCACACTCTTTGCTGCGGATAGTTTTGCTCAATATATCAAACAAGTAGCTCCCGGCACTGCAAGGGGATCAACTGTATTATTATTGATGCGCGATAAATTTAACAACCCTTTACCAATGGGTAATGGTTTTGTTGTTGATAAAAACCATATTGTAACAAACTTCCATATAATAGAAAGCTCTGCTGCCGGAACAGCCGTTGGCAATGGCGGTAATAACAGATATATTATTAAAGGGATGGTAACTAAAGATGAAAAACATGATCTTGCGATTCTTTATGTTGAAGATATGGAGATAGATCCTGTTTCCTTTAGCGATTCACTTATATTGAATCCAGGTGATCCGGTGTATGCAATCAGTAATCCGAAAGGTATTAAGGCTGCTACTGATCCTGGTATTGTTAATGGCATTGTTAACTTTAAAGGCATCCCCGGAGCTATAAAAAAGGATTCATTGATTCAGATGACAGCAAATGTTCAGCAAGTTGGTAATGGGGGGCCTGTTGTAGATAAAAATGGCAAAGTGATTGGTGTTGCAGTATCAACTGATAAAAAGGGAATCCCGTTTAATTTTATTATTCCTTTTGGTTACGTTCAAAAGCTTTTAGATAAGCCACCCCCGAAAACAATCTCGTTTGCAAAAACAAAACGATCAAAATCATCGCTTCTTTCATCGGACTGGAGTCAATTACTCAGAGAAGCTGTTATAGGAATTTCATTTAAATTTGACTCAAACCCTAACACTGGTTTTTATTATTTTTCAATACAAAATAACCTGAATAAACCGGTCAAGAATATCAAGTGCCTTGTAATCTTTTACAATAGTACCGAATTTCCTATTGAGACTGAGGCTATTACTATTTCCCGAACTATTATGCCTAAGCTTGGTATTCGCACTGATGTACTTGGAAGGCCACGTCGAACAGAAGTCAGGGACCTCACCTTCTGGACAGAGATCAGGATACTTGGGTTTGAAATAGCAGAGTAAATCACACCACTTCGTACTGTGAACATTTATTGTCGGTTTGTGTTCTTTTATCAAACAAGTCTTGATAATAATATGAGCGAACGTTTTAATAAGAGATACGAATCCGGGGATCTACCCTG
>JAOZOC010000656.1 GCA_029933495.1 Bacteroidales bacterium | reverse complement strand
GGGGGATGAGTCAGAAAATTAATTCACCCAATATGAGGATTTTTTATTAAATTTGATGCCTCAATCAAAAAAATGAAATTATGTCAAATTTATTTAAGTATGTCGGGATGTTATCCGGCCTTTTTGGAGGCTTTTTAATCTTAATGGGAATAATCGGATTTTTTACCGGAAGTTTTTGGTTTGTAAAATATTACAGATACTGGTTTCTCTTTTCCTTTCCTTTTATAATGTTCGGAATATTCGGAATGCTGGTGTTTATCGGATGTAAGGACAAAGACGAAAAGTAGAGAATTTGATGAAGAGAATTATTGCCCTTTTAATTCTGATGTTTGGAGTTACCATTTATTCTTTTGCTCAATTGAGAGGAGGAGTGAAAGGAGGCTTTAATTATTCTGACCTGATTTTAACCTCTGCAATTGATAGTCTGGATAATTCAAATTTCAGGTCTAAGGCGGGGTATAATTTTGGCTGTTTTGTAAATGTTCCCTTTTCTGAGAATCTGGGAATGCAGGTTGATATACTATTGTCAAATAAAGGATACAGGAAAGAGTCTGATGGAGCTACATATAACGAAAGCCTTAATTATATTAACTGGCCTGTTATGTTCTATTACCGTCCAACTCAAAAATTAGATATTGAGATCGGCCCTGAATTCGGTCTTTTAATTACTGCAGATGATATTATAAAAAGCTTTGATTTGGGAATTGATGTTGGTGTTCGTTATTATATTTCAGAGCTTTTAGATGTGGCATTGCGTTATAATATGGGGTTGCCTTTTGGATTCAAAAGTCAAAAGAGCTATCTTGGCGATATTTCAGGAACATATGCGAACTCAACTTTTCAGTTGACAGTAGGGTTTAATCTTTTTAGAAAGAAATCTGTAGAAATTTCCGGTGAGTGATGTTTGAATGCTGCAAGTAAAATCCAAAAACAGAAAATCCTTTTTTATTATTTGATTTTCCCATTGTTCATAAATCGTTTAATATTTTCCTTTACTAAATATGAATAGCAACTGGTAATAGACTTATTTTTGGCTCAAAAATATTTTATGTCAATAGTTATTGTGGAAATTAAGGCCAGATCAGTAAATCCGGAAAAGCTCAGAAAGATATTAAATGAGAGTAATGCACGCTTTATCGGTACAGATCATCAGGTAGATACATATTTCAATGTTGTGAATGGAAGGCTTAAGCTCAGGGAAGGAAATATTGAAAATGCATTAATTTATTACAAAAGGGATGATAAACCAGGCCCGAAAAAATCAGATGTTAAGTTGTATAAATCGAAACCAGACTCAATGCTTAAGGGATTACTTGAAGATTCACTGGGTGTATTGGCAGTAGTTGATAAAGTAAGGGAAATATATTTTATTGATAATGTAAAGTTTCATATTGATGAGGTTGAAGGCCTGGGGACATTTGTGGAGATTGAGGCTATTGACAAAACAGGTGAATTGGGGCAGGAGAAACTTCTTGAACAATGCAATTATTATTTGGAGTTGTTCGGGATAAATGAAAATGAACTCATTCCTGTATCATATAGCGATTTGATATTGAAGTAAAAACAGAGAGAATAGGAATTTATGAAGGAACTGTTTGTATTAATTATCGGTTTTGTTTTTTTAACCTCTGTAGCATATAGTGGCAATGAAAATTATTTAACCGTAACTCCAAAAAATGGCGAAGGTGTTTATGCACTGCTAAAGCGTTACAACCTGAGTAAAGCTAAGTGTAATATCGATAAATTTAAGGAGATTAATAACCTTGACAATCTTAGCCTTCAAAAAGGAAGGAGCTACAAGTTGCCAATATTCATTTATAAGTATAATGCTAAGAGTATCCGGTCAACTATCGGAAATTATGATTTGGATCTTGCTAAAAAAATCCAGGCTTATAACGAGCAGGCTCAAAAAGCAGGGTTAAGAAAAAAAGATTACCGTGCTGATAATATTTTGTGGGTTCCGTTTGAATATCTTAATTGTGAAGGAACAGCTAAGGTTGCATCCAATTCGGTGAGTAAAAAATATCCAATATTTGGCAAAGCTAATGAGGAGATCAGGATAAAAGATAACAAACTGAAGGGAAGTGTTTATTATCTTGTTGCCGGACATGGAGGTCCTGACCCGGGAGCAATGGGAAAATACAATGGAAAAACAATTACTGAGGATGAGTATGCGTACGATATAGCATTGCGTCTTGCCAAAGACCTGCTCGAACATAGTGCCACAGTTTATATGATAATACGCGAT
>JAOZOC010000113.1 GCA_029933495.1 Bacteroidales bacterium | reverse complement strand
TTTAGAAAAAATATTTTGCTGATCTTTTTATTGCTGTCCATCACCTTTGGGAGTAATTTGGCTAATGCAAAATCAGCAGATACTCTAAAACCCGGCCATTCTCCGCGTGCTATTGAAAAAGAACTTAATAAAGATGCAAAAACGATAAGTGACAGGATTGATCGGGCATTTAAGCCTGTTGTTGACAAGTTAGGTGAATTTCTGTTTTGGGATCCGGCTCAGGCAACAGGGATATACGATCCGGTAATTAAAGATGAAAAAGGGGATCCGGTTCTTGATAAAGCTGGTAATCCAAAGGAGGCACATATTCCGCTTGTTGTATTATGGCTGATTTTTGGAGCAGTGACATTTACAATCTTTTTCCGGTTTATAAATTTTAGCGGGTTTAAGCATTCCATTCAAATAGTTTCTGGAAAATACGATGATCCGAAGGATGCAGGGGAGGTGTCTCACTTCCAGGCTTTAACTACGGCGCTGTCCGCGACAGTAGGCTTGGGGAATATTGCGGGTGTGGCAATTGCAATAACGATAGGTGGCCCGGGTGCTACTTTTTGGATGATAGTTGCAGGACTACTTGGTATGTCATCAAAATTTGTTGAGTGTACGCTTGGCGTCAAGTATCGTAAAATAAATAAAGATGGTGTTGTATCCGGAGGTGCAATGTATTATCTGCGTGACGGATTGAAGAAGAAAGGATTGAAGTGGTTGGGCGTTGTTCTTGCTTTTATTTTTGCCGTTTTGGTGATTGGAGGTTCACTGGGTGGTGGTAATATGTTCCAGGCTAATCAGGCATTTGCCCAGCTTGCCTATGTTGCCCCCGGCGTTTCAAATCACGGCTTTTGGTTCGGAGTTATTGTGGCTATTCTTGTGGGAGTCGTTATCATAGGTGGAATAAAAAGTATTGCCAATGTTACTGATAAGATTGTCCCTTTTATGGCTGTAATTTATGTTGGTACAGCATTGGTTATTATTTTTATGAATATCAGCCATACAGGTGAAGCATTCAGACTTATATGGGATGGTGCTTTCGGAGCAGATGCACTGAAGGGCGGGTTTATTGGAGTTTTGATTGTTGGTTTTCAGAGGGCTGCTTTTTCAAATGAGGCTGGGGTTGGCTCGGCTGCCATTGCTCACGCCGCAGTTAAAACTGAAATTCCTGTAACTGAAGGTTATGTTGCCCTGCTTGAGCCTTTTGTTGATACAGTTGTTATCTGTACGATGACTGCCCTGGTTTTAATATTTACCGGAACTTATGAAAATCCGGCCGGCCTTGAAGGTGCACAGCTTACTTCACAGGCATTTTCAACTGTGATTTCCTGGTTTCCTTATCTTCTTGTTATTGCCATATTCCTGTTTGCATTTTCAACAATGATTTCCTGGTCTTATTATGGTCTAAAAGGATTCGATTATCTCTTTGGCGATATCTCAGAAAAAGTTTTCAAAACAAGAAACGTTGCTAAATATACTTATTTCATAATTTTTCTGTTTTTTATTGTAATTGGCGCCTCTTCAAATCTTGGCTCTGTAATGGATTTTTCGGATATGATGATCCTGTCTATGGCATTTCCAAACATCCTGGGACTATTGATTCTAGCACCTGAAATAAGAAGAGATTTACAAGACTATCAAAGAAGATTAAAAAGCGGGGAGATAAAGAGATTTAAATAATGGATAGGTGGAGACGCACGGCCGTGCGTCTCTGTCGTTCTATCAGCTGTATGCCTAAAGGTTTACTCCCTAAAATAATTTATCGGTTTTTTTTGTATCTTTACCACCCAAAGCAATACTACATTGAACCGTATTAAGCAGAAGATAAAAGGATATTTCACATTTAACCGAACCGAGCAACGCGGAATAGCCGTTTTACTGGTATTGATTATTGCGGTTATCCTGATAAATATTCTGTTACCATATTTTGTGAAGGATGAGAAATCTGATTATACGCAATTTTCAAATGAGATAGCTGAGTTTGAGGCTTCTCAACAACAAACGAAAAAGGAACAGTTTGAAAAAAGAATCCATTATCAGGATAAAATCGAAAATGCTACAGATAAACTTCATCCTTTTCCTTTCAATCCTAATGGTCTTCCCTATAGCCAGTGGAAAAAACTTGGACTATCTGATAAGCAGATAAAGGTCATTAAAAATTATGAAGAAAAGGGTGGCAGGTTTTACAGAAAGGAAGACCTTTCCAGGATTTATAGTATTTCGGATGAGGAATATGACGTTCTGGAATCTTATATTCAGATTGAAAAAGTGGTAGAAGATGATACCAAAGAAATTGTTGAATCAACGGAGATCATACCTTTTCCCTTTGATCCGAATACACTTGAGAAAGAGAAGTGGTTAAAAATGGGACTGAGTGAGAAACTAGTTAATACCATTCTGAATTACAGGGATAAGGGAGGTAAATTCTATAAAAAAGAAGACCTGAAGCGAATTTATGGAATGAAACCGGAAGAATTTGCAATTCTTGAGCCGTATATTGAGATACAAACTGATACTGTAATCAGAAATTATCTTCTGAATAATGATACATTGATTGTTGAACTCAATTCTGCCGACACACTTGATCTTCAGCAATTGAGAGGAATAGGACCTTCTTTTGCAAAGCGTATTGTGAAATACAGGGATATGCTTGGAGGCTACTATTCAAAAACTCAGTTGCTGGAAGTGTATGGAATGGATAGCATCAGGTATAATGGATTTAAGGATTTTGTTATTGTGAATACTGATTCTGTGAAAAAAATAGATATAAACAACGCAACAATAAAGCAGCTAATCAGGCATCCCTATATCGAATTTTATACTGCTAAATCCATCATTAATTACAGGACAAAAGTTGGAAAATATTCTGATGTCACACAGTTAAAAGATTCGTCATTGGTTTATACTGAATTGTATCATAAGATAGCTCCTTATCTGATTGCAAAATAATTATCAGAATTACCTTGTTGGCAAAGGGTAGAATTAATTGTTTGATCCGGTTTGCGTAACTCACAACCCATAACTCCTAACTCCTAACTCTTTTTCCTTACCTATATTTAATCACCTTAGCTTTTTCAAGAGTAATCAGCCCCTGGTCCACGACCTCATCAAGGAAGGGCATTATTTTGTCTATCTCTTCTTTTGTGTCAACTATTTCAACAATTACAGGCATATCTTCCGAAAGTCGTAAGAGTTTTGCTGAGTGTATGCGACTTGCGGCTCCAAAACCCATTATACCTCTCAGAACTGTTGCTCCGGCAAGGTTTAACTCTCTTGCTTTCAGAACAATTGCTTCATACAGTAGTCGTCCTTTGTAAGTGTCGGTCTCTCCTATAAAGATACGAACCAGCAATCCGTCTATTGGAAGTTTCATAACTGTTATTTTATATAGTTTATAAATTCACGTGACAACCAAAATCCGGCAAGTACAAGAACCAAAGTCCCAATATTATTGGCTAGAATATTAAGAATAGCCATTTTGATATCACCGGTTTTAAAAAAGTTCATTGTTTCGAGGGCGTAGGTTGAAAAGGTCGTAAATCCTCCCAGGAATCCTATGAAAATAAATGCTCTAACTTCAGGAGTAATATTTTTTATTTCGAAAATACCCCAAAACAGGCCGATTAGAAATGCACCGATGGCATTTACAAGAAAAGTTCCCCAGGGAAATACCGGATATGAAAATCTATATGGGACACCTGAAACAACATATCTTGCAAAGGTCCCAAACGCCCCACCGGCAACTAATATTAATATCTTTTGCATACTATCTGTTAATTTATCGCATTGTTATACAATAAAACTAAAATAAGTCTGTTACTTAAATTATTTTGAAGAAATACAGTGTGCTAAATTACTATTTTGTTTTAATTTGCAACCGCAATTTATTTAAAGGCAATTAAAATATCAAATTTGCGTTATTTTTGCACAGTCAAAATTAATAGGATTATTTACAATAATTAGTTTATGAAAAAGACAATCATTTTATTCCTGGGAGCAATATTAGGTTTTACACCATTTTTTGCAAGCTCTCAGGATAAACCAAATTACATTGGACAACAATCACAAAACACAATTACGACAGCAGTTCCTTTTTTGATGATAGGCCCGGATGCAAGGTCAGGAGGAATGGGAGAGGTTGGTGCTGCTACAGCCCCTGATGTAAACTCACAGCACTGGAATCCTGCCAAGTATGTCTTTGCCGAAAAAGATATGGGTTTTGGCGTGTCGTACAGCCCCTGGCTTAGGAAACTTGTTAATGACATCAATCTGGCATACCTTACATTTTTTAAGAAGATTGGTGACAAGCAGGCCGTTCATGCTTCGCTAACTTACTTTTCGCTTGGTGATATTACATTTACTGATATTCAGGGTGATGTGATAGGAAACTATAAGCCTAATGAATTTGCGATTGATGCTGGTTATTCTCGTAAGTTTTCGGAAAAATTTTCGGGTTCTGTGGTCGGACGATTCATTTATTCAAATTTAACTCAGGGGCAATTTGTTCAGGGTGTTTCAACAAAGGCCGGGACATCAATTGCTGCCGATGTTGCACTGTATTATAAAACAGACCTTAGCATTAGTGGCCTTGCTGGTTCAGACCTTGCTTTCGGATTAAACATCTCAAATATCGGCTCTAAAATATCCTATTCCGATGATGATCAGGCAAAGGATTTTATCCCAACTAATTTGCGATTGGGTGGCTCATTAGGAATTGATATCGACGACTATAACTCTTTCAGGTTTTCACTTGATTTGAATAAATTACTTGTACCAACACCTCCAATTTATGAAATTGACGACTCAACAGGCCAGCAGGTAATTGGACCTGATGGTAAACCAGTAATAGAGGATGGTATGGACCCTGATGTTTCTGTAGTTACAGGTATGATACACTCATTTTACGATGCACCAGGTGGTTTTAGCGAAGAGATGAAAGAATTTATCTGGGTTGTTGGTGTTGAATACTGGTATGATAAACAATTTGGTGTTCGTGCAGGTTATTTTCACGAAAGTAAAATGAAAGGCAACCGCCAGTTCTTTACACTTGGTCTTGGATTGCGATATAATGTCTTCGGACTGGATTTCTCTTATCTTATTCCTACTCAGCAAAATAATCCGCTGGCTAATACACTAAGATTTACTCTTACATTTAATTTTGGCGCAGTAGGGAATAATTAACTATTTGTAAAATATACAAAAGGGCTGATGCAGAATTGTATCAGCCCTTTTTGTTTGAATCAATTAATTTTATAACTTGCGCCCCTTAATAAATATTATTAGATGATAAAAGTAGGTTTTGGTTTTGATGTTCACAAGCTTAAAAAGGGAAATGAGCTTTGGATTGGTGGAGTAAAAATAGATTCTGACAAAGGTTCTGTTGGGCATTCTGATGGAGATGTACTGATACATGCAATCTGCGATGCCATTCTCGGTGCTGCAAATCTAAGGGATATTGGTTTTCACTTTCCCGATAAAGATCCTAAATACAAAGGTATTGATAGTAAGGTATTGTTGCGTGAAGTTTGTGATAAGCTTGACCAGACAGGCTATGTTATAAATAATATTGACTCTACTGTCAGTCTTGAAAAGCCTAAAATTGCAGGCTATATTCCTGATATGTTAATTGCTTTATCAGAAACGATCAACCTGGACAAAAATAATATTTCCATTAAGGCAACTACAACTGAAAAGCTAGGCTTCACAGGTCGGCAGGAAGGAATTGCAGCTTATGCTGTTGTTTTGATTAGAAGGAAGTAGGAGATTAATGCTAACTAAGTAAATTAGTAATTTTTCAGAAATAGTATATTAGCACCCAAAAAGATTCCTGATTATTTAATCATGAAATCCAGCATCTTTCTTTCTTCGAGGTAGGCAGTAATTCTATCGCCAATATTTACCTTTCCGACACCTGCCGGAGTTCCTGTAAAGAGTATATCTCCCATTTTTAAATAGATAAACTGCGATACATAAGAGATTATTTTTTCAAATGAAAATATCATATCTTTTGAATTACCATTTTGAACCGTTTTATCGTTCAAATCCATTCTGAAATTAATTTTATCCCTGTTGTTAAGTTCGGATATTGGGATAAATGTACTTATTGGCGCAGAGTGGTCAAAAGCTTTGGCAATTTCCCAGGGATGTCCTTTTTCCTTACACTTTTTTTGAATATCGCGGGCAGTAAAGTCAATACCTAATGCAATTTTGTCATAGTAGTTGTGTGCAAATTTCTCCTGAACATTCTTTCCGTTTTTCGAAATTTTAATAACCAGTTCAGTCTCATAATGTATCTCCTCCGAAAAGTCGGGGATGTAAAACGGGCGGTTTTTTATCAGTAGAGCAGTATCCGGTTTCATAAAAAACATTGGATTTTCAGGTAATGGATTATTTAGCTCCTTCGCGTGCTCACTATAATTTCTTCCGATACAAATAATTTTCATTGTTTTATCTTTTAAATAATGAAATAAACTGATGACTGAAATGCTTTGTTATTATGCAGAAGTACAGCATAAACATTGTTTTAAATAATATGGCAAAGATAAAAGAAAAAATAAAGATTGTTAACAAGTATTTTAAACCGAAGTTGATAATCAGCGGTTTTGTGTCATTTGTTAATAGTCAGCGGAAAACAGTGTTAATAAATTGTTGATGAAAGGTAAAAACAAAGGGTTGTTTGTTCTAATTTTGACATCTTTTTCAAACTCAAAAAAAATATAAATACGACAAATGACAGGGAACTCAGAATCGAAAGGAACAGTAAAGAATAAATTGAGGAAATCTCCTCTGAAACAAGCTTTTAGCGAGCATGGTAAAGTGCCTCCCCAGGCTGTTGACCTTGAAGAGGCCGTACTTGGTGCTTTAATGCTTGAGCAGGAACCCCTTAATACTGTAATCGATGTTCTGAAACCTGAAATGTTTTATAAAGAAGCTCATCAGGAAATATACAGAGCTATCCATAATTTATTCAATAAATCGGAACCTGTTGATATTCTGACAGTAACTAATGAACTTAAGCTGAATGGTAATCTGGAACTTGTAGGAGGAGCATATTATATAGCTCAGCTTACTAACAGAGTTGCCTCCTCGGCTAATACGGAATATCATGCCAGAATTGTTTTACAAAAATATATTCAACGCGAACTAATAGCAGTCTCTTCTGAGATCATTAAAGACGCCTTTGAGGATACTACAGATGTTTTTGAACTTCTTGACAAAGCTGAAAAAAATCTTTTCGCTGTGAGCGAGAATAATTTCCGCAGGGCTTATGATAGTATGCAGTCGTTGGTTAAAGACGCCATTGATGAGATACAAAAAGCCAAAGACCACGATGGAAATATTCGTGGTGTACCTTCCGGATTTACTGCACTTGACAGGATTACAGCAGGCTGGCAGAAATCGGATCTTATCGTTCTTGCAGCTCGTCCCGGAATGGGTAAAACAGCTTTTGTTCTTTCAATGGCACGAAATATAGCGGTTGATTTTAAAAAGCCTGTAGCTTTTTTCTCTCTGGAGATGGCATCAGTACAACTGGTTACCCGTCTTATATCGAGTGAATCTCAACTTCCGGCTGATAAATTAAAAAAGGGAAACCTGGAGAATTTTGAATGGGAGCAACTAAATGCAAAGATTGGCGGACTGGTTGAAGCTCCGTTATATATAGATGATACTCCTGCCTTATCCATTTTTGAACTAAGGGCAAAATGCAGGAGGCTGGTTGCACAGCATAAAATAGAATTAATTATTATTGATTACATTCAGTTGATGTCATCCGGAGGTGATGGTAAAGGAAACAGGGAACAGGAGATAAGTACGATATCACGTTCATTGAAGAGTCTTGCAAAAGAGCTGAACGTTCCGATTATTACACTTTCACAGCTTAATCGTTCGGTAGAAACACGTTCAGGCTCAAAACGTCCTATGCTATCCGACCTTAGAGAATCGGGTGCTATTGAGCAGGATGCCGACATGGTTTTATTCATCTACAGACCTGAATACTATAAAATTGATCAGGATGAAGACGGTAATTCAACACATGGAATGGCTGAACTGATAATTGCCAAGCATCGTAATGGTGCTCTTGCTGATGTGAAACTGCAATTTATCGACAGGTTTGCTAAGTTTGTAGATTATGAGGATGATTCATTTGCAGATGATGGAACTTTGCCTTCAGGTAATGATTACTCAAAGGAGAATTCTTATACGGTACCTTCAAGGATGAATGACTCTCCTGCTGACGACTCAACACCGTTTTAGAATCTTAATTCTATATTCCCTGTATAAAAAGCGGGGCAGACTTTGTATTTTCCTATACGGGTTCCCTTTGGCTATTTTGGCAAGAAATAACAAAACACAAATAATAAAAAACAAAACTTGTCCGTATGGATAAATTCCAATGCGGAAAATCGAAATTCAAAACGGGCGTATGATAAATTACACACAATTCAAATTTTTCTCTTTTCCTGTTTTGCCCCTGTCCCTAAAGGGAGCAGAAAAAGAGAAAAATTTGAAAATCCTATCTATGGGACTTAGGGATAAAAAATGCAATTTGTGGAGCACCCAAACCAAAACATATTTGGAGTATTAAAATTTGGATTTGGAATTTTTTGTAATTTATTTGGATTTTGGGTTTTAAAATTTGTGTATTCTGAGCTTGCCCGTATGGGTTTATCCAGGTTAGGGGTTATGCGTTGAGAAATGCATAATTTTTAACTTCTAATACCGATTATGCAATTTTTTTTTATATTTGCCCTGTCCAAAACAAAAGCTTTTGACTGCAAAACCGGAAATATCGCT
>JAOZOC010000655.1 GCA_029933495.1 Bacteroidales bacterium | reverse complement strand
GCAGGTCCATCATCTCAAGTGATGTTTTGGAGTCAAGTGCCCCGGTCGGCTCGTCGGCCAGAATTATCTTCGGCTCCGCTATCAAAGCTCTTGCAATGGCAAGTCTCTGCTTTTGTCCTCCCGAAAGTTCGTTAGGAAGATGCGTAGCCCATTCCTTCAGTCCCAGCTTATCAAGATACTCCAGCGCAAGCTTATTTCTTTTCTTGCGGCTTACCTTTTTATAATAAAGCGGCAAAGCAACATTTTCGACTGCATTTTTAAAAGATATCAGGTTGAATGACTGAAACACAAACCCTATCAAACGGTTCCGGTATTGTGCTGCTTTGGTTTCACTCATATTTCCAATCAGGTCGCCATCAAGCCAGTATTTGCCTTTATCATAATTGTCGAGTATTCCGATTATATTGAGCAAAGTGGATTTCCCCGAGCCTGATGAGCCCATAACCGAAACCATCTCTCCTTTTTCAATATGAAGATCAATACCTTTCAGTACATGCAGCTTGTTTGAACCGGTAATATAAGTTTTATGAATTCCTTCCAATTGAATCATTAGCAAAACGTATTTTAAAGATAAACGAACAAAAATCATTTATCGTGCCACTAACAGCTTGTTTTTGAGATTCAAACTCTTAGCACAATAGTCTTTTGTAAAATAAGACTCCAAAGTGTTCGGAAAGTTACAGTAGTGTTCGTCGGCGGGCAGTATTGCAGGGTTATGATTATACTAAAGGTAATAAGAGCAATACAATGAATTTATTGGGGAACCTTACTTTCAGCATCCTGATTAGTGTTCCATATTTCATTTTTGTCAGTATTATCAACTTCTGCATCCAGATTCAAATCACCAGCCTGATATGCATTTGTACCTGCTTCTGTCTGCCATAATAAAATATCTTCCAAATCTATTATTCCGTCAGCATTACAATCACCCCCAATCATTCCCCAAATACCTCCGCCAATTTCTTTATGACCTAATGCTCCTCCGAAGACTTTGGATTCACCAGTGGTAAAATCATATGAATAAACATTATCCGTTTCAGTTAACGATTGAGACGATATAACGGAAAGATGATTACGATGATATATAGTAACAAACAAATTACTTACTATTTGAGAAGGCTCACATTCCAATGTTGTACTTCCATCCATATCTACAATAGAACCATCTTTCAATAAGAGGGCAGCTTTTCTGAAAACAATAGTTTCCGGAGTTGCGACAGAAGCCGAATCTGCATCACGTAATTCAATTAATACCCAGTCAACAACATCATCAGGGACTGAAACAACATTTTCGGCACCAAAATAATTCCAGGGTAAAATATCAAAAGGCTGAGAAGTCGGAATTACTCCGCTTATATTTAAACCTGTATTCATCTCTCCTAAATTAAATGGTCCCTCTAAAAATATTTTAGCTGTTAACTTTAACAAATAAATATTTGATTGCCCGGGTGTTGGAGAGTACATTCTACTCCAAAACGGTTCACCATCAGGATATCTCCCAAAAGATTTGTCTGAAGATTGCTCACCAAAAGTAACTGAATCAATAACAGAAAGTCCGTCTGAATCGAACAAACCTATTTGTTCTCCATTTTTTGACAATTTGATATTTATGTGTAAAACTCCATCTTCCAAATCTTTATCTGCCCATAAAATCAAATGCCCGTCAGGGAATATAATTGTTGAGTCAGATTCAAAATCAGGAATTAAATATTTAGCAGGTTCGCTTAAGTCATCAGTAATGTACAATCCACCAATATCTACCATTCCTGAGCCTCCATTATAAATTTCAATCCAATCATCAAAATCTCCCTGAGGGTCAGTTATCACATTGTCATTATCTGCCATAAATTCATTAATAAAAATATCACTTATCATAGATGACTCTTCAAAAACGGCAGTAATAACAGAATCACCATTTATTACGATTGAAGTAATACTATTATTTGAGATTCCTGTCCATTCAACAAATTTATAACCCGGTTTGGCAATTGCTGTTAATTGGATTGGAATATCCGTAAAATATTCACCCACAAAATTGCCCTCAGGAATTTGGACATTATTTATTACAATTACCCCTTGCTCACTATTATGATTTACCGTTAACTCAGCATAAGAGGACAGTCCAAATTTCCCCATAATAAACGATTGCATGTATTGAATTCTGGAGTTTGCAAAACTGTTAACATTCATTATAGTGCTTGTTCCCCACCTGGTGGCATGTTTTGGCCTTTCTGATTCAATTTCAAGGTTTATT
>JAOZOC010000654.1 GCA_029933495.1 Bacteroidales bacterium | reverse complement strand
AGGATGCCGTTGATATTATTGAATTTCAGTTACGTATGGCAAGGGAGACCGAAGACCTTTCTCTTAACCCCGACACTGTTTCAAAGGGAGTAGCTGCCGTTTTTGAAAACAGTTATCTCGGGAAATATTTTGTTGCCGAATATGATGGAGAAGTTGTAGCTTCGATGATGCTTACACCGGAATGGAGCGACTGGCGAAATAGCACATTTCTTTGGATACAGTCGGTATATGTGATACCTGAATTCAGAAAGAACGGGATATTCCGCAGGATGTATGAGTTTGTTAAAGAGATGGTAGAAAATTCATCCGAGTATGCAGGTTTGAGACTATATGTTGAAGTCAGTAATAAGAATGCTCAGAATGTTTATAGTAAACTTGGAATGACTGGAGAGCATTACAGGATGTTTGAGTGGGAGAAGTAGCGGTTGAGCGACGGGGTAAGCTCCTGTAAGGTTTGCGTGGTGGCCGGAGCGCTTGGTGAACCTTGCAGGTGTTTGATGGTAATAATAACGAAAGGGCAATTTGTCGTACACCCCAGTTCGATAATTTCCCTGCCATTTCAATTTATTTTGTTTTTCTTTGTACAATAAAACTATTTATATGAAAACAATCTTATCATTTCTTACAGCTTTAATTTTAATCCCTTTTATATCATTTTCACAAGACGACAGACCCGACTGGATAGCAGGTTATCCTGACGCTTGTACATCAATAACTGCTGGAAAGCATGCAACTGTTGATGGTTCTGTCATAACTTCTCATACTGACGATAGTCATCGTACACGGTCATGGATTGATATTGTTCCTGCTAAAGACCATAAAGAAGGAGAAACGGTTAAAATGTATAAAAGGGTAGCCTGCGATACTTTGGCTATGCCATCATACAGCCATAATGTTATTGGAGAAATTCCGCAGGTTGCACATACTTATGCATACATCAACACAGCATATCCATCGTTAAATGAAAAACAGCTTGGTATTGGAGAATCAACTTTCGGAGGCCGGTCTTCATTACAATCTGATAATGGTTTAATTGATTGCCAGAGACTTTGCCAGTTAATGGTTGAACGGTGTACTACTGCGAGAGAAGCTATTAATATGGCTGATGAGTTGACTAAGGAATACGGCTGGAATGATGCAGGAGAAGCTCTTACAATAGACGATAAGAATGAGGTTTGGCATTTTGAGATAGTTGGGCCCGGAAAGGGTAAGAAAGGCGCTGTGTGGGTAGCTCAGCGCGTTCCTGACGATCATATCGCTGTAAATGCAAATGCAAGTACAATAAAAGAGATAGATTTGAATAATCCCGACTATTTTATGGCTTCTGCAAATATTTTCGATGTTGCAAAAGAGAACGGATGGTGGAATCCCGATACGGAAACTTTTAAATTTTGCTATGCCTATGCACCCCACAGTCGCGAATCGGTTGCAGCCCGCCGCAGGGAATGGCGTGTATTTGATCTTCTCGCTCCCTCTTTAAAGCTTAATCCCAATGACAAGGATTATCCCTTTTCGGTAAAACCGGATAAAAAGGTTGCAATTGCCGATATTGTTAAAGTCTTTCAGGATTATTATGAAGGAACACCCTATGATATGACAAGGCTTATAACTGCAACAGACAAAGATGGAAGAACAGTGGTTTCGCCACTGGCAAATCCCTTTCTGCCTTACGATCAGCTTGAAATGCAGAATGTTCAGGGTGGGTGGTATTCTGTTGACCATAAGACCGGAAAGATCAGGTTTCTTGGCGAGAGAACAATTGCCCGCTGGTACACAATGTATGGGACGATTATTCAGTGCCGGAACTGGTTGCCTGATGAAATCGGCGGAGTGGAGTGGCTGGCAATGGACAATATCGCTTCTTCGGTTTACATACCGGTTTATTGCAGTGTTACCGACCTTCCAGAACCGTACAAAACGCCTGGAAGACCGGATGGCTATACTACCGGATCAGCCTGGTGGGCTTTCAACAGACTTGGTACACTGACAGCACAACGTTGGGGCGATATGCGAAAAGATGTGAGAGCTGTTTGGGACCCTATGCAACAGCAACTGTTTGATGATCAGGCTGAAATAGAAAAGCAGGCGCAAAAAATGTACAAAGAGAAGAAGCCCGGAGAAACGATTTCATTTCTTACGGATTATACAAATAAATGGGGAAACAAAGTAGTAAGCGAAGCCTGGAAGCTTGGTGATTTTCTCTGGACTAAATATGATGAGAAGTTTTGATAGATAATTACTTACAAGATATTTAA
>JAOZOC010000112.1 GCA_029933495.1 Bacteroidales bacterium | reverse complement strand
TGGTGGCAATACCAACTTGAGGCAGGGGTTTATATATCCAGCCACTCCTTAAAGCTACTTGTTCTTTCCCTGCTTACAACAGCATCTTCTTCTATTGGAGGGACAAGTACAAGTTTTAACCTGCTGTTAAACCACGAGCTTAATTTTTTTACGCTATTTACATTTACTATCATTTTCCGGTTAATCTGAAAAAAAACGGAAGTGTCCATTTGCTTTGCAAGTTCAACGATAGAATAATTAACGATATGCCTCTCCTTGTTAAATAGTGTTGCAAAAGTAAGACCCCCGTCAGAGATCAGATAAGCAATATCATCGCTACTGATTGGCAGATAATTATCACCCATTTTTACAAGAAAGCGCTTTTTGGGAGTAAATGTCTCTTTTTTCAATATTTCCTTCAGCAGTTCTTTTTCGGGAGGGGAAAAAGCATGTGGAAATTTCCTGTATTTGTCCAATGCAAATTTTAAATCCTTTATATCATAAGGTTTAATGATATAATCAATACTATTTACCTGGAAAGATTTAATGGCATATTCGCTAAAAGCAGTCGTAAAAATAACCGGTGCAGTAACCTCTACAGCATCAAAAATTTCAAAACAATTCCCATCACTTAACTGTATGTCCTGAAAAATCAGGTCTGGCATTTCATTTTCTTTATACCACTTTATACCAGCTTGCACAGACCCGATGCTACCAATAATTCTAATTGATCCATCAATTTCTGTAAGAAGGCTCGCCAGTCTAATGGATGTAGGTCTTTCATCCTCAAATATTAAAACGTTCATAATCTGATTTTGTTAAAATTGGCATCATTACTATAAAATCTATTTCTTTGATAATTATACTTACTGCTTTATCAGAGAAATATGAAAATCTTTGCGTAAGATTCTGAAGACCAAGGTTTGTAGAAGCTACAATATCATCCCTGAGATTAATATTGTTTTTTACAATAAGCCGGTTTTCATCATTATAAAGTTGTATCCGCAAAGGATTATCTACAGTAAATTTATTGTGTTTAATAGCATTTTCAATTAATAATTGTAAGGAGGCAGGAGGGATATAGCTATCTTGAATAATAGATGCATCCAATGAATTTTCAAAGATTATTCCTTCATCAAAACGGTTTTTAATTAAAAAGAAATAATCCTCTACAAATCTAATTTCCTCCTTTAGCGGGACAAGCGGCAATTCGTTTTTTTCGATTACATATCGCAATGTTTTAGATAAACGTAATAAAAATTCCTCAGCCACATTGGTGTTGGTTTGAATAAGAGATGACAATACACTAAGGCTGTTAAATAAGAAATGAGGTTCTATCTGCGATTTCAACACAAGATATTGAGCCAGCGTATTCTCCTGCTTTAGCTTTTCCATTTTCAACTGATCTTCTTTCCTTTTCATATTAGATTGATAAAAAGTATCAAAAGTAAATACCATCATGTATATCATTAACAAACTAAGTGTAAATTCAGGGTTAAAGAGGGGAACCTCTGACCAGGGAATATCCATGTGGAATACCTGGATGTCACCAAGTCGATAAAACAGACCTGCAAGGAACGATACAAGCATACCAAAAGAGAAATTAAACAGGAAGAGCATAAGTGTATAAAACTTCTTAGAGCCTAATGACAATTCATACTTTTTTTGAATTTTTGAATTCAAAAAAGCCGCGACATACCAGACACATAGCCAGTAAATAATAAAATAGACTGAAAACAAAAACCCGCGTAAAGTAAATTCAGAAAAAACATTGATAGATTGATCCCCAATTTTAATAATAAACTGGATAAGGAATATTACGAGTAGCCTTGTGAAAAATATTTTTACAGTTTTAGTATTCATAGTTTTAGCATTTATTATCTCTAAACCATTCAATTGCATTTAAAATAGCATCACTAATCTTCGTCTCTTTCATATTAAGATCTGCTCTTGCCTTTTTGTTTGAAAAGTAATTATCCAATCCAGGTAATCGGGTATTTACAGAATTAGTTGGTAAAGATATGCAAAACTATACTGACCTATTCCAGGCCAAAACAATTTTCTGGTGAGTTGCGGAATAATTTAATAGATTGTTATAATTGAAAACTGAATTGTAGATTCATATTCTAAAATATCGCTAATACCTTACTTGTCGCAATTACTCTTGTTAGTATTGTCAGGCTGTCAGCAACAACTTGAAGTGGGGAGGATTATGCAAAGTCAATTAACAATTCAACACTGGTTTTCTTCAATTTATAGTTCTATTCTACAATTCGACAGAAAGACTTTAATTATAGCCTAATAGCAGATTAGTTTTGCATCAGAAAAATATAAATTTATGTTGTCGTTGAGAAGTATCTTAGTAAACAAAAAAGCATGATAGTAAAAAGAAGTTTAAATAAAGTACTCACATTCTCATTATTACCCGCGATTATCTTAATGATGCTCATAAGCCTCAATGTTTCAGCACAAGACTTAACACAAACCATAAAAGGCAGGGTAGTAGATAATGACCTTCAAATTCCTCTGCCTGGCGCAACAGTTATCATCATTGAATCTGACCCATTGATAGGTACTACTACGGATATGGATGGATATTTCAGACTGGAAAATGTGTTGTTGGGTCGTTATAACCTGCAAATAAGCTATATGGGTTATGAACCTTCCATAATCAGTGAATTGGTAGTGGGCTCTGGGAAAGAGGTCGTATTAAATATCGGGTTAAAGGAATCGTCTGTAAAATTAGATGAGGTGGTTATAACTGCCGATCTTGATAAAAAAGAGCCCATAAACTCAATGGCAATTATCAGCAGCAGGCAGATAAACATGGAAGAGGCACACCGTTTTGCAGGGGGCTTTGATGATCCTTCAAGGCTCGTTTCAGCTTATGCAGGGGTTGCCAGTAATACTAACAGTAATGCTATTGTTATTCGCGGGAATGCTCCGAAAGGATTGCTATGGCAAATGGAGGGTCTTGAAATCTCAAATCCGAGCCACTTTGCAAATATGACCACCTTCGGTGGCGGCGGACTAACAGCTTTAAGTTCACAAATGCTTGCTTCTTCCGATTTTTATACAAGTGCTTTTCCTGCCGAATTTGGAAATGCCCTGTCAGGTGTCTTTGATATCAGGTTGCGCACAGGAAACAGAGACAAAAAAGAATATACAATAGAAGCAAGCTTAATGGGTTTGAACGCATCGGCAGAAGGTCCGTATAAAAAGGGAAAAGGCTCAACATACCTGTTCAATTACAGGTACGCACTGTTCGGATTGTTTGAACCTGTTTTACCTGAAAATGCTGCGCTAATTAAGTACCAGGACTTTAATTTCAAAACCGAATTTCCAACAAAGAAAGCAGGTATATTTGCCCTATGGGGAATTTTCTCTACCGATTATTCGGGTGA
The DNA here is from genome assembly GCA_029933495.1 of Bacteroidales bacterium. Lineage (GTDB taxonomy): Bacteria > Bacteroidota > Bacteroidia > Bacteroidales > JAADJA01 > JAADJA01. The sequence continues at coordinate 5,442 of JAOZOC010000112.1, read as the reverse complement.
AAGGGTAACAAAGGACACTGAAGAATGGGAATATGACCAGGACAGACAGGAGGGTGACGGTAACACATATATGGGAGCTTTCGGCGTTACACATAAACTTATTATCGGTAAAAGGTCGCTTCTGAATTCTTCTGTGGCAGTTTCCGGAAACGGGATAGCCTGGGACATAAACAGAATGGATACTCTGAAAAATTTACATCCGTATCAGAATATAGAAAGCTACACTTGGAAATACACCGTTTCTTCATATCTGAATCATAAGTTCAGTGCAAAGCACACTAACAGGACAGGATTTTCAGTTGATCTGTTAAATTATGATATGCTCATACAGGAAGCACCGGTACCTGGACAGAATCTGATTGATTTTACGGATGATAAAGGGAGCAGTGAACTGATACAGGCTTTCTCACAGTCACGTTTTGATCTCTCGAAAAAAGTTACGATTAATGCAGGTATTCATTTTCAATACTTTACTCTCAATAATCATTATGTTATTGAACCGAGGTTAGGTTTTAAATGGAATTTCAAACCGGCACAATCATTAAACTTCGGTTATGGCGATCACAGCAGGCTGGAAATGCTCTTCCTCTACTTAGGACGGCAACCGGGGCAAAACGGATACGTACAGCCGAATAAAAATCTGGATTTCACAAAATCTCATCATTTTGTTGCCGGGTACAATCTTGCCATCAACGAAAACATTAACCTTGGAGCAGAAGGATACTTTCAGTATTTGAACAGCGTTCCGGTAATGCCGGGCACTTCATACTCAATGATGAACGTTGACGAGAACTGGTTTATAAACGACTCACTCACAAATGACGGAACAGGTCAAAACTACGGGCTGGATATTACACTTGAGCGCTCAATGAACAATGGCTACTATTATTTGGTCACAGCCTCTGTTTTTCAGGCAAAATATACAGGAGGCGATAATATCCAAAGAAGCGCAAGATACGATAAGGGATATGTTGTCAATTTGCTTGGCGGTAAAGAATGGAAAGTCGGTAAAAGCAAAAATAACTCCATCGGAGTAAACGGACAATTAAGTATGATTGGTGGCGACCGTATTTCTCCTGTTGATGAAGAGGCCACATATCTTGCCAAAGAAGTCATTTACGACGAAACCCGTGCTTTTGAAGCGAGAAAACCTAACGTTTATTATCTTAGTTTCTCATTTAGTTACCGGAGAAATAAAAAGAAACACGCAAGTATCTGGAGTTTTCAAATGCTTAATGCTCTGGGATCACCTGAATTTTTCGGCTATAAGTACAATTATAAATACAACACTGTTGATAAAGACCAACAGACTATGATGCTACCGAATATAAGTTATAAGATTGTGTTCTAGCTACAATCAATTTACAGTTTTTATTTTTTATTCTATCCATATTTTAAATTTTTGGCTAAAATACTTGTATCAAACCATAATAGCAAGGTAAGACTAACCTATTATGAACAAATAAATAAACCAAAAATCAAAAGCATAGCACAAATTTTAAATAGGTGTTTTGATATTTATCCACCGCACATACAAACGATGATATAAATTAAAGCTCCAAAGCAACCAAGAAAACCGATTGCTATGCTACCTAAAATAACTACCATGCAAAAAGACCCACATCTACATATTACTTTTTCTGCATCCATAATTAATGTTTTAAACTGTGATTACAAATTCATACTTTATATATTATTTTACTAATCCTATACTTGCGGATTAATAATAATTATGCTAATGATGGTGCAATATTCTTTGCTTCCGAATGCTGTGCTGCCTTTACCAGGTTATTAAAATATATTGCAAATGGCCTGTAAGCCAGATGCGACCATTTTGAAAATGGCACTTCAATCATCAGCATCGGAAAAAGTACCATCAGATGAAATACGTACATATAATATGTTGCATACGGCAAGCCATAAATCCTGAAAAAGTGAACTAATATCCCTGTTATTGTAGTTAAGAATAGTAAAACCAGGAAAGTCCAATCCGTAACATGTGAATGCTTGCTTTTTTCTGATGTTTTGTTTATACGTTCAATAAAGAAATATACCACTCCGACAGTTAACCCAATTGTGGCATAATAACCCAATAATCGTTGAGGATGCCACCATTCATAAATATTATCAGTTTGAAACCAGGGGAGAAATACCATAATCATTATTAGCATAATAACATAGCTCGTCATTAGGAACAAATGTATTATCCAATAAGTACTAAACTCAATTTTTTTTCCACTTAACTGTGTGTCACATTTTGAAAACTGTTTCTGAGTAGCAAAATGAACCGCTAGAGCCCATAACTCAGTGAAATATAGCTTGAATGGAACTGAAATATCTTTTCGACTTACAACAATTTTGAGGTACATATTAAAGATATTGCTCAGTAAAAAGAATGACAACAGGCCGGCCATAATCCAATCACCAATTTCAATTTGTTTCCAGGGTGCAAAAGTGTTCAATTTCACACCTCCTTCAGAAGTAAGTTCGGTTGTCATTGGGCCATGAAAAAATATAAAAAGCACAAGGATAACAGCTGCCAGGAATATAATTGCACCGAATTCCCAAATTTTTGAGGTATATAGTTTCCCGGCCAAACCTGTCCAGTCGTATTTTGCAGTAAGGTATCGCCTTAATGACATCATTAGCTCCCCGGGATCGGTTTGTTGCGGACATGTTGTGCTACATTCACCACAATAATAGCATAACCAGGGGTCAACAGAGGATTGCAATTCATCTTCTAATCCTAAGACACTCAATCTTACCATTTTCCGGGGAAATGAATTATTTTCATCGGATAAAGAACAAACGGCTGTACAAGTGCCACAATTATAGCAAGCATTAAAATCAAATGCACCGTATTTTTTTAATTCTTTCGCGAAATCAGGATTTATCTGTGCCATCTTATTTCTTATTCTTTAATTTGTAATAATAATATTCGTCATCATCATCTATTTCACCTGCTTCAATAAAACCATACTTCAGCAGTGTCATAAGATTATATGTAATAACATCGATGTCGTAATCTATTTCTTTAGCTAACTCAGGAATAGTTTTTTGGCCTGATTCAAGTGATTTTAATACAAGCCTTTTCAATTTATTAAACGCTTTTATTCTGTTTTTAACCTGATCGGTAACAGTGCGTTTTTCTTTCATTACATCAATAGTCTTCTTCATCGTTTATTTTTTTTTACGCGTTTCTCATACTAGTAATCATTGTCTGACAACAATATCAATTATTGTAATATTTCGTACCTACGGCACTTATGTAATTATCTTATAATCATCCCCTGACTTCCGTCAGAGGCTACAAATATTTCGTCGCTATGCGACTTTATGGATAAACACTATTTAGCATTTACCCGAAAACTCATTGGCTGATAAGATAGCGTCAAGAACAAGGCTTGCGAAGGCTTAAATATCAAGAGTTTACTTTTGTAAATGACTGATATTTAAGTCAAGCGTAACGCAATTATTTGCGCTTTCTTGCAGCCACAAATTAATCAATCAAAGCATCTATCATACTTTCTATTTCCACATCCGTATATCCTATCAACTGAATAGAATTAGAAGGACATACCGGCAAGCACATACCACATCCCTTACAATTCGCTTCATTAACAACTGCAATCATTTTACCATCATGCTCTGTTTTTACAATTGCATCGTAAGGACAAACGGCAGTACATTTGTCGCACCAATTACATGATTCTTCATCAATTTGTGCAAGTGTTGGTTCTAATTCTATTTCACCTTTACTTATTAAAGAATTTACTTTTACAGCAGCTGATAGTGATGATTTAACAGATTCAGTAATATTTAATGGAGCCTGGCAAGATCCGGCAATAAGCACTCCGTCAATCACTGTTTCAACAGGCCGGAGCTTGGGATGAATTTCATTATAAAATTTATCTCTTCCGATGGGAACTTTTAAAATATTATTGATTGAATCGTTTTCCCGAGGCACCATACCCGTTACAAGCACAACAAGATCGGCATTGACTGCTAATTCTTTGTCGGAAGTTAATATATCATTGATTTTAACAATAGTATATCCATTATCCTTATAAACTTCAGTTGGTGATTCATTAAAAGATTGCAAAAATATATCACCTTGTTTGGATGCATTATGGAATAGAATTTCTTGCTTTCCGTATGTCCGTAGCCCCCTGGTAAAATGGAAGTTGTTAATCCCCTTGTATTTTTCTTTTACCATAATTGCTGTATGAATTGCCGATGTGCAGCAATATCGCGAGCAATATTTATTTTCACCATCAACCTGACGACTACCTACACAATAGACATAAGCTATATTTTTTATTTTTTTGTCATGATAAATTAGCTCATTTTCGTTTAGTTCAATCAACCGCTTAAGTTGTTGAAGAGTAACAACATTATCAATCTCTTTATATCCAAATTCACCATTTTTTGGTTCATACGGACTGGCACCTGTTGTTAACAAAACCGCTCCTACATTGATATTGATAATTTCCTCTTTTTGGTCAAGGTCGATATCAGGACAAATGTCAACGCACTTACCGCATTTATTACAATGCTCTACATCAATTGTAGGGAATTCCGGAAATTCACTTGGGAAATTTTTATAGATAGCTTTTTGTTTGGTCAGTCCAAAATTAAACGGGTCATCAAATTCAATCGGGCATACTTCAACTGCTCTTTTAAATTTCTCCCAATCCATTTTACAATCAGGCTTAACATGTCTCGGTCTTATTTTAATTTTAATATCAAAGTTTCCTACACTACCCGATTTTGATTCTATATCAGCGCCGGTAAAAAGAGTAATATTGCTTGTTTTTTTTATTGTATCATAAAGACGTGAAACAACTTCGCGACCTGTTTCATTTGTAGTAAATAATTCATTCCATTGTGCTGCTCGTCCGCCAACGAAATACTCTCTTTCGATTAGAAATACTTCCGTACCCATTTCGCCAAGTTCGATTGCTGCACGCATTCCGGCAATTCCTGCACCAACAACAAGAACCGCATTAGTCGACGGAATTGATATGGGAGTTAATGCCTGCGAATGTTTAGCCCTTTCGATACTTGCCTGTACAAGTTTAATTGCTTTTTCCGTTGCCTGCGGCGGAGTATCCGAATGAGCCCAGGAACATTGTTCCCGAATATTAACCTGGATATAATTATAAGGGTTTAATCCTGCTCGTTGGGCAACATTTCTGAAAGTATTTAAATGAAGCTTTGGCGAACAGGAAGCAACAACAATTGCGTCAAGATTTTGTTCCTTAATATCTTCGGCTATCTCGTTTTGAGCTGAATCGGAACAAGCAAACATTGTTGTTTTTGAAACGACAACATCATTTTCTTCGCCTGCAATATCTTTTACTTTTTCAACATCAACATAATCACCAATATTTGACCCGCAATAACAAATATATACACCTATTCTGTTTCTCATTTTGCACC
>JAOZOC010000653.1 GCA_029933495.1 Bacteroidales bacterium | reverse complement strand
TTATCAATACCAACCCTTTCCTGCTTCATTGTGTCGCGCTCTCTGATGGTCACAGTATTATCTTCCAGGGTTTTATGATCAACAGTAATACAATATGGAGTTCCAATTGCATCCTGACGGCGGTACCTCTTACCAATTGAGTCTTTCTCTTCATAAAAACACAGATAGTCGTACTTTAGTCCGTTAAAAATTTCAAGAGCTTTTTCAGGCAGGCCATCTTTCTTAACCAATGGAAGCACGGCTGCTTTTATAGGAGCAAGGAGTGGGGGAATTTTTAAAACAACACGCTCAGAACCATCATCCAGTTTTTCTTCGGTATAAGCATAGCTAAATACTGCCAGAAAGGTTCGGTCGAGCCCGATTGATGTCTCAACAACATAAGGAACATAGCTTTCATTCATTTCCGGATCGAAATACTGAATCTTTTTGCCTGAATGATCCTGATGCGATTTTAGGTCAAAGTCGGTACGCGAATGTATTCCTTCCAGCTCCTTAAATCCCATTGGGAAATTAAACTCAATATCAAAAGCGGCATTTGCGTAATGAGCAAGGTTGTCATGCTCGTGAAAGCGGTATTCCGAAGCAGGGATACCCATACCAAGGTGCCATTTCATCCTTTGCTCTTTCCAGTATTCGAACCACTTCAGCTCCTCACCCGGCCTGACAAAGAACTGCATTTCCATCTGCTCAAACTCACGCATCCTGAAAATAAACTGACGAGCTACTATTTCGTTTCTGAAAGCTTTTCCCATTTGAGCAATTCCAAATGGAATCTTCATCCTTCCGGTTTTTTGAACATTCATATAATTCACAAAAATTCCCTGGGCTGTTTCAGGTCTGAGATAAATCTTGTTTGCACCTTCGCTCAGCGAACCGAGTTGTGTTGAAAACATCAGATTAAACTGTCTCACCTCCGTCCAGTTTCTGGAACCTGATACCGGGTCAACAATTCCAAGCTCTTCGATAAGTCCTTTTACATCATCCAATTTTTCATCTTCCAGAGATGAATAGAGGCGTTTTTTAATTGACTCGATTTGCTCCTGATATTTCAGAACCCTGGGATTTGTTGAAAGAAATTGTTGCTCGTCAAAACTTTCACCAAATCGTTTGGTGGCCTTTTTAACCTCTTTCTGTATCTTGCCTTCAATTTTTACAATATGATCTTCAACCAGAACATCAGCCCGATAGCGTTTTTTCGAATCCTTGTTATCTATCATAGGGTCGTTGAATGCATCAACGTGTCCTGATGCTTTCCACGTGGTGGGGTGCATAAAAATTGCAGCATCAATTCCCACAATATTTTCATGATATTGCACCATCGATTTCCACCAATAATTCTTAATATTGTTTTTCAATTCAACGCCATACTGCCCGTAATCGTAAGTAGCAGCCAGCCCGTCATATATTTCACTCGATTGAAATACAAACCCATACTCCTTGGCATGGGCAATTATCTTTTTGAATCGGTCTTCGTTATTTACCATTTCGCAAAAATAGAATTAATTTGTGAAAAAATCCAAAACATTACCAATCTGGCTGCTTTTAGCAGCAAAGAGTTCAGTATATCTGCACTGCGTGCATGTTACGGTTGTAAATCGTTTATTCTGAATGTTAAACAATTTTGTTACAAAGCTACCTGTAGCTCTCATTTCGCCAGTCTCAAAATGCTTATTGCCACATTTTGGACACTTGTATTTTAAATGTTGCATCGAAGTAAAGATTAAATATTTGTATCCCCCAAAATTATAACATTAATCGGTTAGTTCTTCATTTAAAGATTTAAATCCTTCACCAAGAATTTCACTTGCATTCATTACAGTTACAAAAGCATTGGGATCAATTTTATGTATAAAATCTTTTAAAACTGCGAGTTCTCTTGGATTAACGACGGTAAATATTATTGTTTTATCTTTTCCCTTAAACATTCCTTTCCCATAAATATAAGTACCACCACGGTTCAGGTCATTTATGATTTTATCCCTGATCTCTTCCGTTTTATCCGAAATAATAAACAGGCTTTTTTCATAGTTTATTCCCTGAAGTACAGCATTAATAACTTTGCCTGTTATATATATTATTATAAGTGAATAAAATGGAATTTTCCAGTCTTTAAAAAAGAAAAACCCGATAAATACAATTACAGAATCAACAATGACCATTAATTGACCTATTGGCATATGCGTGTATTTTGCAAATATCATTGCTATAATATCTGTACCGCCTGAGGTGGCTTTTGATTTAAAGATCAATCCCAGGCCG
>JAOZOC010000111.1:303-8827 GCA_029933495.1 Bacteroidales bacterium | reverse complement strand
TTCATCTTTGGTGCACAGCCTGACGGACCTGACTATTTTAACCAGGAGGGATGGTTGTCGCAAAGTACAAAACTAAATACCGCATATGGGAAAAATCATAACGAAAGTTTCAATATGAGAGCAACACTTGAACCTTTTAAAGATTTTAAAGTCGATATAACGATTGATAGAACATTCTCAAATAATATCCAGACATATTATGTATTTGATACTGTTTCAAATAGTTTTATTGAAAATAGCTGGATGCAGGGAGGTTCGTTTTCTATGTCATTTTTTAGTTGGCGAACTGCATTTGGAGGAGAACTGCCGGATGAGGGTTCCGAATATTTTAATAATTTTCTGAGTAACAGGTCAGTAGTTGCTAATCGTGTTTCAGAAGAAGATCCAAGGAGCATTCCTGTAAATGATACAACGGGCTATCCCGAAGGATACGGAGCAAATTCGCAATATGTTTTAATTCCTTCTTTTTTAGCTGCCTATGGGGGAAAATCGCCTGATGCAGTTGACCTTAACCCTTTTCCAAAGATCCCACTGCCTAACTGGCGTATCTCCTATAATGGTCTCTCAAGAATACCTGCCCTGAAGAAAATATTTAAATCTGTAACACTGAACCACGCTTACAGGTCGAGTTATGCGGCCGGATCATATAACACTAATATCAACTTTAGCGGTGATACAATCAATGGCTCGGTCTATCCTGTGAATATAAATCCGAACAATGGTGATTTTTACCCTGAGGTTGAATTTGGCATTATTTCAATAACTGAGCAGTTTGTCCCTCTTATTAATGTTGATATGCAATTGCAAAACAGCCTTCTTGCAAAAGTGGAATTTAAGAAGGCCAGAAATATTTCACTTAGTTTTGCAAATAATCAGCTAACTGAGGTTAGGAGTAGTGAGGTGACAGTAGGAATAGGTTATCGTTTTAAAGATTTGCCCATTACTTTTGCATCTTTTAGTGGAAATTCAAAGCGAACTATGAATAGTGACCTGAATATAAAACTGGACTTTTCAATACGGGAAAATAAAACAGTTTTGAGAAACATAAATTCAAATCTTAATCAGATATCGGCAGGTCAAAAAGTTGTTTCCATTAATTTTTCATCTGATTATATGCTTTCTCAAAGCCTGACCATAAGATTCTATTTTGATAAGATAATTAACAATCCTTTCCTGCCGTCACAATATAGAAACTCGACAACTAAAGGAGGTATCACCCTTAGATTCTCACTAGCACAGTAAATTAATAAATTCTACCCGGAGCTGCTTTTCTGCTTTTATTTCAAACAATTTATTCAATCGGCTGTTTTATTGGATATGAGATTACAAAGTAAATGTTATTCATCTTTGATATTATTAATATTCATTTTGCTTCCTGTGTTTAAAGCACAGGCTCAAAACAATTTAAATCAGAATGAGCTTACTTTCTCGGCCCCTTATCTGTATTCCTTTCCAAAAACATCAAATATCTCTGTTTCAAAGCTTGATACGAATAAATTCGTTATTGCATTCAGGAATGACGGATATGGTGGTAAAGGAGTGTCCCTGATAGGAGAGATATCAGAAGGAAATGTCATATTCGGGCCACCTGAATTTTTTGACGAAGGAGTTGTAGGTGAGGTTAAAGTGCAGGGGTTATCGCCAACAAAGTTCGTTATTGCCTGGCAGGATGAAAAGCATGGAGGAATTGGGAAAACTATTGTCGGAGAGGTGAACTATAACTTTATCTCTTATGCCGAATCATACACTTTTAATGATAAACCAACTGAAGAACTTTCCATTACTTCTTTCAATGACTATGACTGTGTTATCGGATTTTCGGATGGAGGTAATTTTGGTAAAGGTACTGTGAAAAGGGTAAAAGTGATCGGTAATTTGGTTACGATGCTGAATGAGGAAGTATTCTCAGATTTTCAACCCGATTTTAATACTTTCATCCGACTTTCTGATACTACATTTGCAATTCCATATTATAATAATTCCGAAAATGATGTTAGGATAAGAAAAGGGAGTATATCTTTTGACAGTGTTTTTCTTGCAGAAGAGCAAATAATGATTAGTAATAGTGTTGATCAACTGGTTGTAACCGGATTATTTGGTAATAAGTTTTCTTTCTCATATGTCAATCAAGGTTGTGAAATAACAAAAAAGGGTGTCTCCTTTTCTGAAGGTTTTTCATTTGGAAAGATTGATACAGTGCTATCAGGAAATACAGGGAATGTAGAGTTAACATCTTTAGATGCAAACCATTATCTTCATATTGTGAACTATGAAAATGATTCTGCTTATGTCGATATTGTTACAGTGAATGGAATCCTTCAAACTTCAGCTCAGGATCAGAGCTTTGAAAAAGAGATTTCAAATATCGTGTTGACAGCATTATCTCACGAAAGGTTCATTATTGCATACTCCGATGATGCAAATAATAATTCGGGTAAGCTTATTTTAGGGTCTGTCTCATACATGCCTGGTTATTTTTTTGATATAAGTGCTTTTCTTGAGGGACCTTTTTATGATACAGCAATGAATTCGAATTCGGATATTTTACCCGAATTACAACCCTACTGCTTTGATACACCAAACTATTGTGGTAATGAGTATCTTTCGGCCATTCCCGATAATATTGTTGACTGGCTTCTTATTGATGTCAGGGAGTCTGCCGGAGGCCCTTTGATGCCGACATCCTCCAACTCAATCTTCAGGCAGGCTGTTTTTATTTCCAATGGAGGAACTGTATTAAGCTCCGATGCACTATCTATTCCGTTTGCAGAGTTTTCTCAGGGTGAGAACATCTATGTTGTCCTTTACCATAGGAATCATATTGATATAATGTCGGCTTATCCGTTAGTTGATGTAAACGGAATTTTTGAGTATGATTTTACAACCTCCTCATTGAATACTTATGGAGGTCTTAACGGCTGCTCAGAACTTAATTCTTCTGTTTTTGGAATGACGGCAGGTGATGCAGACGGAGACGGGGAAATTGGTAATGCTGATAAAAACGAAATCTGGTTAAATCAGCTTGGCAGTACAGGCTACCTTAATTCCGATCTCAATATTGATGGGAATGTTGACTTTGATGATAAACATATCTTTTGGGATTTGAATTCAGGGAAGAGTTCTCAGGTGCCGGAATAGTTTTTTTGCTTTTTCAAATTACATTAACTCGAACGACTTTTTGTGTAATGGATACATAAATATGGACGACTTTTTACTTTTTGTAATAAAAAATATTCTAAATTGAGTATATTTGTCCCTTAAAATTTTAATAAGATTGAAATATGAAAAGACTATCTCTACACTTCCTGGCTTTTCTGTCATTGACATTATTGCCGGTAATTCTTTATTCACAAAAGATTTATGATCTGAAATCTCCTGACGGAAAAACATCGGTTCATATCCGGTTCTCGGACATTACACAGTTTGAAGTCTTGCACAATAATGTTGTTATTGTGGAGTATTCAACGATATCAATGGATATAAATGACGGGACAATCTTAGGTGCAAGTCCAAAAGTAAAAAAGAATAGTACTAATAGTATCAATGAAACAATTGAGTCTGTTGTACCTGTCAAAACAAAATTTGTCAAAAACCATTATAATGGGATGAGGTTTGATATGAAAGGTGATTATGCTCTGGATTTCAGGGCTTATGATAATGGTATTGCCTGGCGTTTTCTAACATCCTTTAAAGACGATATCAAAGTTGTGGGCGAGCAGGCAGATATTAAATTCCCTTCCGACAGTTATGTCTATTTTCCTGAGGAGACGGCTTTTATGTCGCATAACGAGAGGTATTATGTATATGAGAAATTGTCGGATATTGAAGGTAACCGTTTTTGCAGCACTCCGGCACTTGTTGAAACAAAGAGCGGAACAAAGGTGCTGATTTCCGAGTCTGATCTTATTGATTATCCAGGAATGTGGCTAAAGGCTGATGAAGATAACTCATTGAAAGCAATATTTCCGGGTGTGGCTCTTAAGGAGGAAAAGAAAAACGACAGGGATGTTGCTGTTTCTGAATATGCAGATTATATTGCAGTTACAAAAGGTACCAGAAGCTTCCCCTGGAGAATACTTGCCATTGCCGAAACAGATGCCGATCTGATAACAAATCAGCTTAGCTTTCTCCTCGGTGAAAGAAATGTGATTGAAGACCCATCGTGGATCAAGCCGGGAAAGGTCTCATGGGACTGGTGGAATGCAATGAACCTTTACGGAGTTGATTTTAAGTCGGGTGTCAATACCGAATCTTATAAATACTACATTGACTTTGCAGCAAAATATGGAATAGAGTACATTATTATGGATGAGGGCTGGTATGAGCTTGGCGACCTAATGACGCTTAAAGCTAATATTAATATGGAAAAAATACTTTCGTATGCAAAGCAAAAAGATGTTGGGGTTATTCTCTGGGTGATATGGAAAACACTATGGGATCAATGGGATGAAGCTTTTAACCAGTTTGAAAAATGGGAGATTAAAGGAATAAAGGTTGACTTTATGCAGCGCGATGATCAGTGGATGGTGAATTATTATGAAAAGGTGGCGCAGGAGTGTGCAGAACGTAAATTGCTGGTTGATTTTCATGGTGCATACAAACCCGCAGGCCTTCGTAGTAAGTATCCAAATGTAATTACAAGAGAGGGATTGCGCGGACTTGAGCAAAATAAATGGTGCGACCTTGAAACTCCAAAGCATAATGTCACACTTCCTTTTATACGTATGGTTGCGGGCCCTATGGACTACACTCCGGGAGCTATGGTGAATGCTCAAAAGGATAATTTCAGAGCAGTCTGGAACAGGCCGATGAGTATGGGCACACGATGTCATCAACTTGCAATGTATGTGGTTTACGAGAGTCCGTTGCAAATGCTAGCCGATTCACCATCAAACTATTATGACGAACCTGAATGTATGGAGTTTCTGTCGGTAGTCCCAACTGTGTGGGATACTACTATTGTGCTCAGTGCGAAAATTGCTGACAATATTGCAGTAGCACGCAAAAATGGGAATGAGTGGTACGTCGGTGTAATGACGGATGATGCAAAGGATATGACCATTGACTTATCTTTTCTTGATGATGGAGAATACAATATCCAGTATTATATGGATGGAATTAATGCTGATCGTTATGCCGAGGATTTTGTAATGAAGAAGGATTCTGTCTCAAATAAAGATAATCTTAAAATTCACCTTGCTACAGGCGGAGGATGGGCGGCAAGAATATGGAAAGAGTAAAGCCCATTAGTGTATTTTTACTATTTTTGCCCCATAAAAAGTTAACAACTATGAATAAACTGTCCTTTTATCTGTCTGTTATAATGATTTTTTTGGTTTTTCAATTGAAAAGTCAGAATGAGAGTTTTGTAGCATTGAATGTCGGAGGAGCTATTCCTCAGGGTGATTTTGCCAAAAAAGATTCTGTAACTGGTGGCCTTGGCTATGCAAATTCAGGCTTTATGTTTGGTTTTGATGGTGCTTTTTTTCCAGATGATTTTCTTGGAATAGGTGGCACAATTACTTTTGTTAATTCCAATATTGATCAGGGCAAATATAAAATGGATCTATTTAATCATATTAAGAATGAATATCCTGATATAGAAATCCCTGATAGTATTGAGGTTAATTATAGTCTTGGTGCCTGGAGATATATAAATATTATGATAGGACCACAGGGAACAATCCGTGCAGGAAGGTTTAATATTGATATCAGAGCTTTAGGAGGTGTAAGTTTCGTTTTTCAACCTCAATCAATGTTCCAGGTCTATAGTGAGGAGGATAAGATAAATTTCTCCCGAACTCGTTCTGACAAAGCAAAAGCAGGTTTTGGATATACTCTTGGTACAGGGATTAGATATGAATTTAGGAATAATTATATAATCAGGCTTTCTGCTGATTATACAGGTACAAAAGTGTCATACGAAACCATTGATGAAATTACCTATGATAATGGTGAGATCGAGACATCAACAAAAAATACCGACTATGCGCTAAGTAATATACAAATAGGAATAGGAGTTGCATATCATTTTGATTTTTAGAAAACTGACTGTTTGAAAAATTGGGTTTTTTAATAACTAAAGAATAAGCATTTTTTCAAAAGAGGAAACATTGTTAAGATATTAACCTTAAGTTTAATTTTTACTTCTTCTTCTTGCACGTATTTAGCCCGAATGGAGCATACAGAGGACAGAAGTTTATTAAGCCCGTTAGTAAAAATATGATTGCTACTATAATTAGAACTATTCCCAATGTTCCTGTTATAGTTCCTGTATAATAGAGAATTCCAACTAAAACCGCAATTAAAATCCTGATAATCTTATCTGTTGAGCCGATGTTCTTTTTCATAATAGTTTTTTTAGTGAGTATGATTATGGAAACAATAGTTTGAGGTTATTGTTCAATTTGAGCGGAGTCGAAGTCTGATTGGTTATCAGAATAATTCATTTTTCGATTTCGCTCAAAATGACTCAATGATCAACTTTTGTGACAATCCTGAAAATAAAAACAGCCCGTAATATTACAGGCTGTTTGATGAAATACGATTAGTAATTTATTATTTTATTATCAGTTTCCCTGACCATATTTCTCCGTTTGAAACTGAATTTACAAAGTAAAGTCCAGGTTTAAATCCTGTGATATCAAAATTCTCCTTCCCTCCTGAAACTGAATTTCTTTTTTCTACGATCTGACCTGTTGAATTTATTATAACTATCTCATATTTTCTGTCAACCGGGAATTCAATAAAGAATTCTTTTGATGCCGGATTTGGATATAACATCACATCCTTATCCTGTTTTACAGGATTGTCCGTTGAAGTCTGAATATCAAAACTCAGATTATCAATAATTATTGTACTGCCGGAAACACCCATATCAGTTAACAGTGTAATATTTACGGTATCCGGGTTACTGACTTTTGAAAATGTAATTGGTACAACAATTTCTGTGTAATCCGGTAAAGAGTCTGTTGTTTGAAAAAAGCCACCGCCTATTGCAGTACCCTTATTGAAGAATTCTATTGCAATCATTATATTGTCACCCGACGATGGATGCTTTATGAATGCACGAAATGCAGTTGGCATTTGGGTATAGGGAGTTCCGCCTTCCGTGTCGTAAAGAACAATATGGCCTAGGGTTGCTACTCCCGGAACAATTGATTCGTCAATTTTAATAGATTTCAGTTTCAAAGCAAAATCACCTTCGTAACTGTCATTCGTTTTTGAGCAGTTATATAGTTCAGGGGGCAAAAAGATGTTTGTTGTTTCCCAGAATTCCGGTGAATTTGTATTCCAGTATTCAAAACTTCTGTTTGAGATGGAATCTTGTCCGTTTACTGATACTGTTGCAAGAATCAGGGACATCAGGATGATTGTTAAAGCTGTTTTCATTTTTTTATAGTTTTAAATTATTAATTTATTTGTGGCAAAACTAATATGGCAGTTGTCGGTTCTAAAATTTAATAAACCGGACTGTCGGATGTTGATGATGAATTGTTGATTTAATGCTTTACAGGTTGAATTTCGGATAAAATATATAGTTCCTATGTTAAAATCGGAACAGTTAAAAAGTGCTGAAAAATATTTCCGGGATTATAAATAACTTACCGACCTTTGCAGTTGATACATTATTATTGTGCCGAAGGAAATCATGTTTTCAGAAATCTAAACCTGATTTCTTCAAGCATTAACTACTTCTAAACATCTTTGCTTTGCCTGACCGACTACGTCATTCAGGCGGGCAAACCTGTTAAGAATTAGTAAAAATAGAAAAAGCTGAATTATGAATTTATCCGGAATGTTTAAAAAAGTAATACTTATTGTTTTTACTGCCATTGTTGTTTTTGGATGTCAAAATGAAAATAACCTGGAAATTACCGGCAACGGAAGATCGAAATACAGAATAATAGTTTCGTCAAATGCAAACGATTTTGACCTGAAGGCTGCATCGGAACTGCAAAAGTATATCGAACGCATCTCCGGTGTTTTGCTGCCTGTTGAAGAGGTTAGCAAGTCTGAAGATGATTTTGAGATAATCGTAGGGAAAAGCGGGAGGATTGATGATGCCGGACTGAGAATTGATTTTAAGGAGCTTGGTGATGATGGTTTCGTGATTAAAACTGTAGGTAAGAAACTGATAATTGCCGGCGGAAAAGAAAAAGGAACATTGTACGGTGTCTATACGTTTCTTGAAGATTATCTCGGCTGTCGTAATTACAGCGAGAAGGTTACGGTAATTCCTGAAAATGAGAATATAACAATTGGCAAAATTGATGATAAGCAGATTCCATGCTTCACTTTTCGCGAAATGCATTTTTACGGTCCGAGACACAGTGAACTTTACCGTGACTGGCACAAGCTTGACCTGAAAGAAGGAAAAAACGAATGGGGAATGTTTGTGCATACCTTTGACGACCTTGTACCTCCTGAAAAGTATTTTAAAACACATCCCGAATATTTTTCCTATCTGAATATCCAAAGAATTCCAGACGGACAACTCTGTCTTTCAAACCCTGATGTTTTT
>JAOZOC010000111.1:0-293 GCA_029933495.1 Bacteroidales bacterium | reverse complement strand
TTTTTAATATCGTTGTCGAAGGACTGAAGGAGAGGATGAAAGAAAAACCGGAGGCCCTGTACTGGTCGGTTTCGCAAAATGATACCTATAAAGCCTGCGAATGTGATGAGTGCAAAAAGCTGTATAAAAAATACGGAAACTATTCCGGCGCATATGTTTGGTTTCTGAACAAGTTGGCAAAACAGTTTCCTGAGAAAGTAGTTTCGACACTTGCCTATCAGTTTACTCGCTCAGCCCCAACAGGAATAAAACCCGATAGTAATGTTAATATTATGTTTTGCTCAATTGAGTGC
>JAOZOC010000652.1 GCA_029933495.1 Bacteroidales bacterium | reverse complement strand
AAATAATCTATGTTATGAAATCTGGTTATAGCGCATATTTTAAAAAGCATACTTTAATATTTAAACAGCCGGCCGGAACCTCAAGAGGGGTATTAAACAGAAAAGATTCCTGGATAATTCACATTTACGACAAAGAAAATCCCGAAAAAACCGGAAAAGGAGAATGCTCTCCTCTAAAGGGATTAAGCATTGACGACAGGGAAGATTTTGAACAAAAAATTGATGAAGTCTGTAAAAACATCAACAACTTTGATTCATACCTTAAAAGCGGACTAAATGATTTTCCATCAATAAGGTTTGGACTTGAAATGGCTTTGAAAGATTTAGAAATCGAAGGAGAAAATATTCTATTTCCATCGGAATTTACGCAAGGAAATGATTCTATTGAAATTAACGGACTGGTCTGGATGGGAAAATCCGACTTTATGCGAAAACAGATTATTGAAAAAATTGAGGCCGGATTTTCCTGTATAAAACTCAAAATTGGAGCCATTGATTTTGACAAGGAGATTGAATTAATAAAGTCAATCAGAAAAGAATTTTCTGAAAAAGATATTGAAATCCGTGTTGATGCAAACGGTGCTTTTGCTGTTGATAATGCCTTAGAAAAGTTAAAAATCCTTTCGGAATACGGCCTGCACTCCATCGAACAGCCAATAAAACAGGGGCAACTGGAAGAGATGACTAGACTTTGCAAACAGACACCCCTGCCAATAGCCCTTGATGAAGAGCTTATTAGTGTGAATAAATTCGATAAAAAGAGAACATTACTCCAAACAATCAAACCTCAGTATATTATTCTGAAACCAAGTCTTACCGGAGGATTTAAAGCTTCGGAAGAGTGGATAAAAATTGCACAACAAAACGATATAGGCTGGTGGATAACCTCTGCTTTGGAATCAAATATCGGTTTAAATGCCATTGCACAATGGACTTACACTCTTGGCAACAAAATGCCACAAGGACTGGGAACAGGAGAGCTTTATAAAAATAATTTTGACACTCCTCTTTATATTAAAAACGGACAGTTGAATTTTTCTTATTCGATTAAGGAACTAAATTAATTGTTCCTTAGGTGGTCTTGTCCTGAAACAGGTTATATTTTCCCTGAAAAATATGCTCAATATCTGCAAGTTACACTTGTTAACAACTGCAGAAGTAATTAATAATTTGAAGAGAGTGATAAGAGTTGGGTTTTTAAACAGTCTGACGGTGGCAATATGAAAAGTTGGGCATTTTGAAATACCAATATTTCAATTTACTACGCTGTTTGTCTATATTCATAAATTTAATTTCACTACCAATTGCCCAAGGACTTATATATATTATAGTGGGCTGGCTTTTCTTTTATTCTGTCTTTACAAACTATTTGATATTTTACTCATTCTCTTCATAATAATATGAATAGTCAATCCCTTTCATAAATATTTCGCGGTCATTGATTTTGTTGGTTAAAGCATTTTTCAACAAGGTTTTTAGAACATTGTCGTTTGTTGGACTTTGCGTCATTGCGTTCATATAATCTTTTTTGCTTATTTTACTCCAGTCAACACATTTTTCCAGGCGTTTTTTGAATATCAAATCCAACCATATTCGGGTGCTTCTGCCGTTGCCTTCCCTAAATGGGTGTGCAATGTTCATTTCTATATATTTGTTCACGATTTCGTCAAATGTAGTTTCGGGCATTGCTTCTATTCTCTTTAATATTTCGCCTAAAAAACGTGATACAGCAAATTGAAAACCGCCTTTTGAAATGTTTTTTTGTCTAATTTGTCCAGCAAAATCATACAACCCACCAAACAAATAAGCGTGAATTTGTTGTAACCCTTTAGTTGTACCAATCTCAATACTATTAATAAACGAACTTTCAAACAAGGCATATGCTTTTGTTTTACTTTTCCCGTCTATACTCTCATCGCTGTATGTAAACCATTCAATAAAACGATTGGCTTTTGTTCCGGGAAATGTTTTGCCTAAGGCAATAATTCCGTCGTAATCGAGCATATCGGATTTGTATTGTTTACCGTCTGCCGCAGTTAATTTCAGTTGGGTAGTAACACTAACCACCTGACTATTTTCTTTCTTTAACTTGGCTTTAAGGTATTTCCAATAGTTGCGGGTTTTTGTATAGTCATTTTGGTTGGTAAGCACAGCAACAATATCCAACACCGAGAACCACCACTTGGAATTCTTTTCGTCCCAAACAGCACGTACTTCCCGGTCGTCAAAAAAACGTATGGATATTTTTTCCTTACTCATATT
>JAOZOC010000651.1 GCA_029933495.1 Bacteroidales bacterium | reverse complement strand
TTCTAAGATTACGCTTACCGTTTTGTATGTGGCTTTTTACCTGCTTCATCGTAAATCCGGTAATATCAGCCACATCTCTGTACGATTTATTTTGTAAATATAGCATTTCTATACATATCTGTTGTTCACCGTTCAATTTTTTTATCGCCATATTCAGTTTCTCAAATATATCTTCACCGTCAATGTCATTATTAAGATGAATTTCTGCGGTAAGTTCCATAATTTGGGCTGAAATTATTTTTTTATATCCATCCTGATTTTTCGCAATGGCTTTTTCCTTTCGCAACTTCATCAGACAATGATTTTTAGATACGGTATAAATCCAGCTTTTGAAATTTTTTATTTCCTGATCTCCAATGTTTGTAATCAGTTTTTCAAATATTTGCATTACCGCATCCTTTGCCTCCTCTTCATTTTTCAGATACTTCATACAAACCCCGAAAATAAGATGTGTGTAACGGTTAAATATTTCACTTATGTATTTGTTGTCCCTGCTGTTTGCAAAAGACCGTATCAGACTTTCGTCAGAAAGCTGTTTTAGGTCTTTTTGATATCTGTTTTTAAAAATCAGGAACATTGCGGTATAAAAAACTGCAAACGTAATGCCATTATTGTATACTGAGACTGATTAGCTTTGTTTTTGCAAAGCTAATCTAGCCGAAGATATGCCGCAATTCATTTGAATTATTGAATAGAAGCGGTATACAAACTAAAACCGAAATACTACATATTTTCATTTTTATAAGTGATTATAAGAAACGCACTGTAGTTTCCTCTCTCTGCCTTGGTAAAGAGGGGAATAAGGGTGCAGCCATCAAAATATGGATGTATCTGCCTAAATTATTGTGTGTAATTAAAGGTTATACCCCTCACCTTTTCCGGAACTCCCATTGGGAGAGGAAAGGCCTGTGCGCCAGCTTCTTCCCTCTCCTTGAGGAGAGGGGCAGGGTGAGGTGAAATATTCATCAATAAAATAACTCATAAAATAACTGCTATTGAAATTATGGAATTTCACAACTCATTGCATCTTAATAATGAATTCAAAATTTATTAATCCTTAAATTCAAAATTATGAAAAGTAAAAAATCGAAAAAAGTAAATCTTGAAAGTAAGCGTGGGATGTTTTTCC
This sequence comes from Bacteroidales bacterium, assembly GCA_029933495.1. Lineage (GTDB taxonomy): Bacteria > Bacteroidota > Bacteroidia > Bacteroidales > JAADJA01 > JAADJA01. The sequence continues at coordinate 1,135 of JAOZOC010000651.1, read as the reverse complement.
AGATCGGAATGGTGCTTTCCCTTGCATTTGTGCTTCTTGCATTCAACTGGACAACGGATAGGAGTTATGATGATGACTGGCTAACACTTGGAGAGAAGATAATTGAGGATGACTTTGTCGAAGTAACTATTCAAAAGAAAAAGAAACCGGAAATCGTAAAGCCTAAAATTATCAAACCTATAGAGATAGTATCTGATGATGTTGAAATGGAAGATGAGCCGTATGATTTTTCTGTTGAGGTTACCGATGAAACTAAGAATAATCTTGACAACATTCCTCAGATAGAAGATGAGCCGGAAGACCCGGACAGAGTGATTTTTACCCCGATTCAAAATCCGCCTGAGTTTCCTGGAGGAGAAAAAGAACTGCTGAAATTTCTTTATAAAAACCTGAAATATCCTTCTATGGCCAGAGATGCAGGAATAACAGGCATTGTCTATGTTTCATTTATTGTCTGGAAAAATGGTTCTGTAACCGACATTACTATACAGCGAGGAATCGGTGGTGGTTGCGATGAAGAAGTGATCAGAGTGCTAAAATTAATGCCAAAATGGAAGCCCGGCGAGCAAAACGGCAAGAAGGTTAATGTTGCATACAGAATGCCTGTTGTATTCAAGTTAAAATAATTTATGACTAATTATAGCCCCGCGCAGGAGCGCGGGGCTAAATTGTCAGTGAAAATCATTGCAAAATAGAAAATCATGAAACATATTTCAATAATTTTATTTTATACACTATTGGGTATCAATATATTTACACAACACGAGGATAAATACAATCTTGATTTTGACCGTTGTACCGTTGTCAATGAATCAACAAACACATTATCAAAATTTGAGATTGACCTTACCTGTTGTGGAATAGACAGCATATATCAAAACCCTCAAAATCCTGATATTGACAGGTTCCTTTGGTTATCGGTAACATCTGAAAGCAGAACAGAACTAATCGAAGGGGTTTACAGATTTTCGTCCGAAAGGGTAGATGAGCGAAAGCCAATGACTTTTAGCGGTGAGTTTAGTAGCCATAATGTAAAAACAAAGATTTCAGAAGGGAAAATTATGATCTCAAAATATGGAGATAAGATTAAAGTTCTTTACAAACTTACCTTTAAAGATCGAAATAAAACGAAAGG
>JAOZOC010000650.1 GCA_029933495.1 Bacteroidales bacterium | reverse complement strand
CAAGAATGGCAAAAGCATGGTCTAAAGTACGTCCACGCATAAAAGCAAGGGGTGCAATTTCTATTGTTCCGTCTTCAAGGTATTTCAACAATTTTTGTGTCGGCAGCATATCGCGCAAAGCATCGTAAAGAGGTTGTAAATATGGATCGAGTTTATCGCGAAAATCGCCAGGCAAAAACCCGAGGCTTTCCCCTGCTTCAACAGCAGGCCTCGTAAGAATGATTCTTTTCACCTCCCTATTCTTCAAAGCCCTGACAGCCAGCGCAACAGCAGTATATGTCTTTCCTGTACCAGCGGGGCCAATGGCAAATATCAGGTCATTTTTCTCACTACTTTTCACCATCTTCTGTTGATTGACAGTCAAAGCTTTAATATGCCTGCCTTCACGACCATGTACTAACACTCCGTTCTCTTTAATCTGTTCAGGCTTGGAAACCTGATGTTCATTTTCACCCATTATCTGTTCAATATCTTTCTCGGTAAGTTTTCCGAACTTATCATAACTTACCAGCAATAATGCAAAGTTACTCTCAAAATCATCAAGGATATCTTTGCTGCCAATTGCCTTTATCATCTCACCTCTCGCTATAATCTTCAACTTCGGGAAATATGACTTTATAAAATTTATATTTCGGTCGTTAACACCGTATATTTCAAGTGGGCTGTATGTGGTTATATCGATTATTCGTTCCGTCATAGTAAATTATAGAATGATTTCCTCCGCCTTTTCAAATTGTTAATTAAACGGTTAATTCAATTTTAATATTTTAAACGTTTTTAATTGTTTATTTACTAATTTTGTTTACTGCAAAAATAGTGGAATTTAATTAAATGACAGATTTTTTTTGCCAATAATAACATTAACCAGCGACTGGGGATATAAAGACCACTATATTGGTGCTGTAAAAGGAGCTATCCTCCACCGAATGCCTGATGCAACCATAGTTGATATTTCCCATTCTATCCCTCCATTTAATGTTGAACACGCTGCGTTTGTTCTAAAAAATTGCTACCACAACTATCCGGAAGGTACAGTTCATATAATTGGTGTAAATACTGAAGAATCTGATAAAAACCCACATACAATTATTCAAATTGACGGTCAATTTTTCATTAGTGCAGATACAGGAATATTCTCAATGATATTCAACAAAAAACCAGATAAGATTATAGAGTTGACCATTGTTCAGGATTCAGGATTTTTCACTTTCTCTACCCGCGATCGTTTCGCTAAGGCTGCTGTTCATATTGCACAAGGAAAAAATATCGATGAACTAGGAGATACTAAAGATTCTATAAATGAAAAAATACTTTTCGAGCCTGTTGTAACAGAAAGCCTTATAAAAGGACATGTAATTTTCATCGACTCGTACGAAAATATTATTACCAATATAAAAGAGCCTCTTTTCAAAGAGGTCGGAAAAGGACAAAAATTCACAATCGGGTTCCGCACTTATGAGATACACAAAATCAGCCGTTCCTATTCCGATGTTCCTGTCGGTGAAATTGTGGCACTCTTTAACTCAGGTGGATACCTTGAAATTGCAATGAACCAGGGAAATGCTGCCGGATTGCTGGGAATGGATTCCAAAGATCTGGTGAGGATAGAGTTTGGAGAGTAAGACAACAAGTTCAGGGTAGGATACTCCCTGCATTTTCTGAGAATTTCATTTTGGATTTATCTTATTCTTCCTTATCTTTGCAGATATCAAATCAAAAAAGTCCTATTATGAAATATTTAGTATTTGTTATCCCTTTTATTTTGATTTCAGTTATAAGCAAAGCCCAGGTTTCGAGAGAACAGGCCATAAATATAATTGCCAGCGAAGTTGTAGGAATTGACTCGCTCAATGGTCATCACCTTTATTCAAGATATGAAAAGATGAATTTTAATGATACATTGTGGCTTGATGGGAATGTGGATTATTATATCGCTCCTTATAATGAAAGCTGGGTATTCTTTGTCGATTTAGCTCCATTTGCTTTTTGGGCACATGATTGTCAAATAATATTTTTTGATGTAGCAAACAGCGACTATGTTATTAATGATGATGACTGGCCTCCCAATCCTTTCCTTGGCGGGATGACACAGTTTCTTGAAGAATGGGAATGGGTTTTGTCTGTCGGTATGGAAACAAAGAAAGTTAATAACACAAACAGTTTTAATATCTACCCAAACCCTTTTTCAGAGGAAATATCCATAGCTTACAGCAGTCAGATATATGAGCATTTGTTAATCAAAATCATTGACTTAGCCGGAAAAACAG
>JAOZOC010000649.1 GCA_029933495.1 Bacteroidales bacterium | reverse complement strand
CCGGATAGGAATACTGCGTTTCGATTTTTTACTCAGGCGTAATTTCAGGGTATCTACCTCCGGACAAGCTGTAACACAGGCTGCACATGCCATACATTCGTCGGAGTGTATCTTTAGCTTTGAATGAACCTGAATATTTGACGGACAGGCCTCTGTACAGTGCTGACAATCAGTACAGGTATCAGGATTACGTGTTACTTTCAAAGGACTGAAAATGCTGAAAAACCCGAGAAAAGCCCCGTAGGGACAAAGATATCTGCACCAGAAATTTTTAATGAACATTGATAATATCATCAATACTATTATTACACCAATCGAAAATGCTGATATGTGTACAAAAAACATAAGCATTTTAACATCCGCCAATTTGTTATAATTGCCGTAAAGAAAACCGCGTAAATCGTCCGTTGACATTGTTACTATCGCCCACACAAAAAAGAGAAGGATGAGATATTTCAGCGATCTTAAAGGATAATCAAGCCACTTTGGAAGAATCAAGCTACGACCGAATATTTTCTTGCCAAGCTTATGGAGATATTCTGACAAAAATCCCACCGGGCATACCCAGCCGCAAAACCCTTTTTTCAAAAGTATTGCAAACAGGAAAAAGACAAAAAACAGTACCATTCCGGCAGGATGAACAGTGTTGAAGTCACCTGTCTGAAGAAAGTACTTTATCCCCATCAGCGAGCTTATCGGTAGGAATCCTTCCACTCCGGGTGGACGCTCAAAGTAAGTTGTCTGTCCGTCGGTTTCATAATATTTTACAAAACCGTAAAACTCATATCCGATCCATAAAATCAGGATAAGGAATGCGGTTTGAACGAGCAAACGGATATTTTGTCCGTTATCAAACCATTTGGCAATTTTGCTTTTTTCTTTTGTTGTCATAGTGCTTTTTCAGGCTGACAAATATACAAGTAAAATGTAAAACTCAAATTTTTTAACAAAAATCAATTCTTGTTTTTCATTGACTGTTATCAATATTTGTACTCAATATATTTCTGGTAAGGTTTTCAGGCTCTGTGCGACTAAATGTTTAAAAGATAAAGTATTATGGATATCAGAAGAATAATTTGGAGCTGTTTGTTTATTGGGTTGGGGTTTCAGGCATTTTCCCAGGGTTGCAGCGATGCAGGAGCCTGTAGCATTGCAGGTCATTTACCTGACGTGGATAGTAGTAAAAAGGTACAATATTTTGGCTTTGTGGAACAATCATTCGGACTTGGAGAGAAGTTTGTCTTAATTTCTCAAAGTGCTGTAGGAATAGGTATTCAGTTTCCAACCAGAACAGAGGTTTTTTTTCAGATGCCATTTATTATGGTTTTTGGAAATTTAGGTTCGACATCCGGAATAGGTGATGGTATTATTTCAGTTCGTCAGCAGATTTTTAAAAAAAATAAATCAGACCTTTCTTTTATTGGCGGAGGCAGACTCAGGAGTAACTATTCTGATTTTAGCCTGGACGGGAAACCATTACCTATGGCATATCAAACCAGCCTGGGTACGTATGATGTAATAGCTGCGGCACTGTTTAATTCAAAAAGCTGGAGTTTTTATGTGGCTTACCAGCATCCTTTCGGCAGAAATAAAAACGGATATTTGCGTGAGGAAGGCCAGACAAATGATAAACTGAATTATTATGAGTCGGCAGATTTAAAAAGAGGTGATGACTTGGTTTTAAGGGTACAGAAATCACTTGATTTAAAAAACAGGAAATCACTTCTGTTTACACTTATGCCTGTTTTCAGGTTACAGGCTGATCAGATTATTAAAAACAATGAAAATGTTGTTTTGGATGGTTCAAAAGGAATGACTCTAAATGTAAATGTTACTTATTCAAAAGAGACAAAAAATGGCAATGTTTTTGAATTGCTTGCCGGATTTCCGGTTATTGACAGGGGTTACCGAGCTGACGGACTTACCCGTAATTTTGTATTTTTAATCAGGTATCGTCCGGTATTCAGGTAGGAAGTGCTGGCTTCAAAGTAATAAAGACTCGGGTAATTTTGTGTGGATATTCTTCATTCCAACGTGTTTGCAACTTTCCATTTCAACAAATTGTCTTAATTTTGCTGACTAACATTATAAATTATGAAAAAAATCTACATTGCCACTTTAGTTTTTATTTTATCAGTTACTTTAGGAATTAATAAAACCATCGCTCAAAAAGAGAATATCCCTGAAAATATCTTATTGTTACCAAAACTAACTGCTGCCGACTCAATAGGATTGATGAGCCTTCCGAAGCTGACATTACCTGAGTGG
>JAOZOC010000648.1 GCA_029933495.1 Bacteroidales bacterium | reverse complement strand
ACGCATTATCTGCCATGGCTACTGTCGCTGCCGTCCTTCATAATAAGATGGATTATTTTTTCTGGACAGGCTTCTACCTTCTTGATGATGACGGGGAGCTGATGGTCGGGCCATATCAGGGGTCAGTTGCTTGCATTAAGCTTGCCAGAAACAAGGGAGTCTGCTGGGCAGCAATCAACAGCAATGAAACTGTAATTGTTCCAAATGTTCACGAGTTTCCCAGGCATATCGCCTGTGATTCAAAAACAAATTCTGAAATTGTTATTCCTGTCAGGGATAAGAGTGGGAAGATTACTGGTGTACTTGATATTGATTCCAGGGATTTGGATTCTTTTGATGAGATTGACAAAGAAGGTCTTGAGAATATTGTAGGATTGATATATTAAATCAGGCAAAAGTTATAAAGTAGTTTGCCAAAAAATTCCAGATTGTTACTACACCGATTGCAAACAACTTAGATACGTAGAAGTGCTTTTTATATTTACTTACAAGCATCCACAAAATCAGAGTATTAATACCGAGACCAATTAAAGAAATCAGGAAAAACTGAGTATATTCCAACCCGATTTCAGGATTGTGGCTCTCGAAAGTCCAAACCCTGTTCAGGAAATAATTTGTTGTAGCCGCAAATGAAAACCCAATGGCATTTGCCAGATATTTCGGTGTTTTCAACCATTCCTTAAATACATAAGTTGTTCCGAAATCAACAAATAAACCTGAAAATCCAACTGCTCCGAACTTTACAAACTTTAAGAAAAAATCCCAGGTTAAATATTGCGACATATAATTTGAATTTTGCGCAAAACTAAGAAATAATTGATTAGTTTTAAATGATTATTAAAAAATGACATTGAGGAAAAGCTAAAATTCTGATCCGGAATTTTTATTATCAACTGCCTTAACAGGCTTTTCATTAAAGACATAAATAAACCTGAAAGTCAATACATTATTATACTGATCACGTGTTTCAATATATTCTCCATACCAATTAAAAAAATCGAGTGTACGGATTTTAAAAATAGAATAAGAATAACGAATATTGAATTTAAGACTTTTATAAATCCTGAATCTCAAGTCAATTAATACTTCTATATCATTGTTTTTATATGTCCCACTGTTTAGTGTCGTTGTTTCATCCAGCTGGCCATGCTTCCACTCCTTTATACCAACAAGCTGTCCATACGAAAACCCAGCTCCAGCCGTAATTCTATCACGATCAGTATATTGAACAAGTATCGGCACTTTTACATAATTCAAATTCAACTTGTATGCTCCATTATAAACATTATCAAAGTACACCGTATCATCACCGTTTATGGTGCTATCCGGAATAAAAACATCATTATACTGAGCCTTTTGATTTGCACCCTGCTGACTAAAAAGCACCTCAAGGCTTACCGACCAGTTTTTGCCAAAAGGGATTGTAGCACCAAGCCCACCGTTAAAACCAGGCTTTTTAAACCCATAAACCTCATCCCCATCAACCTGCGAAAGGTTTAAACCTGCAACTGCATACCCCTTGATCATTTGCCCGTATCCTTTTTGAATAAAGGAGCTCAAAAGAAAAATTATTACTATGATCTGAATTTTTGCCTTCATAAAATCATTTGCGATTTAAGGTTACAAACGTAATAAACTTTAAGAAATTTTCTAACAATAAAAATTTATGTTATTGATTGCAGAAAAAACAAATAGAATTGATTTTTATTGTAGATTTGCGTAATGCAAAATAATTTAATAATAATACAATTGCAGGATAACTCCTCTGAGGTCAATGTCAGGTTTTAGGCAATATATAATCGGGGCTATCGTCTTCTTGCTTTTAGCAGCAGCCGGTTATTTTGGATATCAATATTTCAAAGTTTATAACAATCCATCAATGCGCTGTATCTCAGCAATTCCGGACAATTCTATACTTTTTATTGAAATGAATAATCCGGTTTACGCTATCGAAAAACTTACTTCTGTATCATATCTTTGGAAAGAACTTACAGAAATTACTGACATTAATAAACTGAATAGTCAATTAGTCTATTTTGATTCTATAGTCGGACGGAATACGGAACTATGTAATATCTTTTGTGAACACAAAATGATAATTTCACTACATCGCAGCGATTCTTTGAAGTCTGAGCTGCTTTATATAGTCAGGGTTCCTCCTGACAAACGAACTTACTCTGCCAAGTCATTATCTCAGATAATAGAAGGAAGGCTTAGCAAAATAATTTTTGAAGGAGCAACTATAAATATGATGACTATACAGGGCCGG
>JAOZOC010000110.1 GCA_029933495.1 Bacteroidales bacterium | reverse complement strand
GTTTCCATATAGCCATTGTATCTTCATCGTCGTTCTCCCATTTCCGCAACATCTCCTGCGCTTCAAGAATTAATGGCGTATTTTTAGCGGCATCATCTTCGGTATATCCCCTGTGAACCATCTCCTCAATTTGCTCTTTATGTTTCTTGTCGAACAAAACATAATACTTTCCAATGAGATGGTCGCCTTTCAGCCCCGAAGATTCGGGAGTTTCCCCGTTGCCCCACTTTTGCCAGGCAAGCATTGATTTGCAGATGTGAATACCACGATCGTTCACAAGATTTATTTTCATTACCTTTTTCCCGCCGGCTTTCATAATTTGTGAAATTGAAAATCCCAACAGATTATTTCTGACGTGTCCCAGATGAAGAGGTTTGTTTGTATTGGGAGATGAATACTCAATTACATAAGTACCTGAACCGTTTGAGCCGGTAAACCCAAAATTATCTTTCATAAAGTTATCCTGAAAAAAGTCTATCCAAAAATTCTCCTTCATTTCCAGATTCAGAAATCCTTTAACAACAGAATAAGCATCTATATCTTCAACATTAGCCACAAGATATTTTCCTATTATGTCGGCTGTATCAGGTGGCGATTTTTTCGATATCCTTGAAAGTGGGAAGACAACGAGAGTATAATCACCCTCGAATTCCGGATTTGTTTTTTCTATCTGCAAAGTTTCGGGACTAATCTCCTGCCCGAACAGGCTATTTACTGCCTCTGCTGCTTTTTGTGCAATTAATTTCTCAACCATCCCAAAAATATTTGATGCAAAATTAATGTAAAATAGTATTCAATCTAATTTATCTTTCGCATAAAGCTACTGTAAGTTTTTGAAACTTTTAACGACTTAGTATTTGAAATTAATATTTAACTCTAAAATTTATTATTATGAAATGTATGATGACACAAGTTTGCGACAGGTTTTCAGATAAACTAAATATTTTGAAAGATATTCCATTATTGCTAATGCGATTGATTCTTGCTTACGGTTTTTTTAATCCGGGAATGATGAAATGGCGGAATATGGATGGTATAATAAGCTGGTTTGGCGATATGGGACTTCCATTTCCAGCTCTCAACGCTTACCTTGCAGCTTCAACAGAAGTTGGTGGAGCCGTTCTTCTTCTTTTGGGTTTTGGAACAAGAATAATTTCAATCCCGTTAATGATTGTAATGCTCGTGGCTATCTTCTCTGTTCACCTTTCTAATGGATTTGAGGCAGGAGATAACGGATTTGAAATACCGGTTTATTATCTCATAATGCTATTCACCCTGTTCGTTTATGGAGGTGGTAAAATCAGCCTCTATGGATTGATTAAGAAAAGAAGCACAAAAAAATAAAATATTGCTTTATACCGAAAGAAATCAAGTTTGCTTTTAAGCAAACCTGTTTTTTTCGAGCTCCGACTTTGTCGAGAGTCCTCGTTAATCGGGATATTAACTACTTCTAAACAGCCTTGCTTTGCAAAACTGTTAAGAATTAGTACAACTTCATTTTGCTAACCTGTCACAATATTGTTTGTGGCGGGTTTTTTTCTTTTTTATCTCAGACGGAACAAATATGTAAAATTTATATACATTTGTAGCTTATAATTTTCTGTATATGAAACGTATCATTTATCTTATCCTGATTACCGGAATCTTTGCATCCTCTTGTAACAACGGACAAAATCCGGAAAGTAAAACAAAAGAAAAAGAATCATCTATGAGCATCAAGAAAGAGCCATTCGGAAAAGTTGACAACAAAGAGGTTTTTCTGTATATCCTGAAAAATGAAAACGGTATGGTAGTTAAGATAACTAATTACGGCGGAATTGTCACCTCAATATTAGCACCTGATAAAACCGGAAAATTTGATGATGTGGTTCTTGGCTATGATAACCTGAATGGATATCTTAAAGAGACTCCATATTTCGGGGCAATTGTAGGTCGTTACGGGAACAGGATTGCAAAGGGCAGTTTCACAATTGACGGCAAAAAGTATTCTCTTGCAATCAATAACGATCCGAACTCTCTGCATGGTGGGATAAAAGGATTTGATAAGGTGGTCTGGGATGCTGAACAGTTTGAGAAGAAGGACGGTGTTGGTATTAAGTTGCATTATCTGTCGAAAGACGGAGAAGAGGGCTATCCCGGGAACCTAGATACTTATGTTACCTACACGCTTACAAATGACAATGAGCTAAGAATTGATTATTCAGCCACAACAGATAAAGCAACACCTGTAAACCTAACACATCACAGCTATTTCAATTTGGGCGGAACCTCCGGCAAAGATATCCTGAACCATACTCTTTTTATTGATGCAGACAAATATACTGTTGTTGACGAAACACAGATTCCAACAGGTGAGCTGAGAGATGTAACAGGAACACCTATGGACTTCAGAAAACCGGTATCTGTTGGAAGCAGAATAAATGATGTGGAAGGTGGATATGATCACAACTATGTTTTGAATAATAATGGTCAAATTGCAAAAGTGGCTGAACTTTTTGATTCAGTATCAGGCAGGCGTATGGATGTCTCTACAACAGAGCCCGGGATGCAGTTTTATACAGGTAATTTCCTTGACGGGAGTATTACAGGCAAGAAAGGAATTGTGTATAATAAACATTTTGGGTTATGCCTCGAAACTCAACATTTCCCTGATTCACCAAATCATCCTGAATTCCCAAATACAATTCTTAGACCGGGTGAAAAATACACTCAAACAACAGTTTATAAATTCGGGACAAAGTAAGGAGTTGTCCCAAGAGACTACTTTTCTGTCATTTTGAGCGACTTCACAATAACATCGGCAGAGTAAACTCCTGAGCCTGTTTTTTGCATAATGCCTTAATTGCGGCAAAATATCGTGCAATATGTTGTTAAAAGTTTCTCTGTCGTTCCTCGATTTGTGCTCTTTCAAAGTCTTTACATTTGTTTCCATAATATTTTTTTTGTCAATGACATTTTTTCAGTTATAATTAAACCTGAGAAAATGTTGCACCCTAAGCTTAGTCGTACTAAACCTTTGACTAAAAATATAAAAGTTCACCTAAAGGGGCATTACCAAATAATAATTTCAATAAAGATCAAATAAGGTGAATGGAAATACCTTTAAATTAATGTATTCTATTTGATAATCAGCCGTCCGGAATAACCTTTCCCTCCGGCAATTATCCTGACAACATACAAGCCTTTCCCAAACCCGGTAATATCAACATTTAATAATTGATCAGGATTCCTGATAAACAGTATATTTTGACCGGCTTCATTAAAAACAGAAACAGATTGAACATCATAAAAATCTTTTATATCAATAATGAATTTACCTGTACCGGGATTTGGGTATAAAATATTTTCTGCCATTGTTTGATCATCCAGTGAGGTTGTCCCGACTGTAAACATTTGTTCATCAGCAAAAGCAGACCCTGCAAAACAATTGTCAACAGCTTGTACACTCCAGAAATAATCCCCGTCACTCAGTCCATAAATTGTCCAGCTCAGGTTTTGTGTTGTATTACCGATCGCAGGTAAAAGCCTGTTGCCCGCCCCCAGTGACATTGACGACCAAACAATTTCGCCGTTCTCATTCCGTATAAATGCGTTATAAGTCAACCCTTCGGGAGCAGTTTCGTTGTCGTTTGCTGCATCCCAGGAAAGGCTCACATCTTCATCATCAACTATGATGTTAAGGTTTACAGGTTCAGAAGGAGGTACGTTTTGCAAACCGTTATCATTTCTGTAAATAACTGTTTTTATTGCTCCGGTTGGTGTATAACCCGTCTGGATCAGGTCAATATCACCATCATTATCGTAATCTCCCCAGGCAGTATCTCCCCAATAAAGGGTATTTGGAAAAGAGACCGTACTCTCAGAAAATGTACCGTCTCCATTGTTATCATAAATTTTCGTAAAATACTCCCATCCGCCACTCTCGTTAGCTCCTGACAGAAAAAGATCAAGGTCGCCGTCGTTATCATAGTCGCCCCATTCCAATGAACTGTGGGAAACACCTTCGAATGGAGTATCTGTAACTTCATCAAAAGAACCGGCTCCATTATTGTGATATAGTTTGGTTATTCTGTCAGGATTCTTAAATCCGGAGATGATCAGATCAATATTGCCATCCATATCATAATCTCCCCATGCGGCATCGCCAAGCCATACTCCCGGCATCTGAAGTTCGGAATCAACAAATGACCCGTTACCGTTATTTTTATAAAGGATGGATGTCAGAGTTCCTGTAAAGTCAAAGCCGGTAAAAACAAAATCCATATCACCATCCTTGTCATAATCAGCCCACTCAACACTTGATTTAATTGTTCCTGAAAGAATTGCAGAAGTCTCTTCAGAAAAAGTCCCATCCTGATTATTCTTATAAATCTTCGCTACATACTCATTATCATCAAAACCATTGACCAGCATATCTAAATAACCGTCATTATTATAGTCGGCCCACCGGACTGAGCCGTCATATACCTGAATAATTCCGGCATTGACCTCCGTAAAATCATCGCTTCCCTTATTTTGATAAAGTTTTGTAACAGGTGAAGCCGAATTGTTTGCACCCTGGATCAAAAGGTCAACATCACCGTCATTGTCATAATCACCCCATGAGAATGAACCGACTGCAACATCATTGAAAGGAGATGGAGTTACTTTTGTAAAGGTATCATTACCATCATTACGGTAAAGACCTGTTTCATAGGATGAAGATGAATTCATCCCAAAAGCCAGTACGTCAAGGTCTCCGTCGTTATCGTAATCTGCCCACCCAGTCTGACTGAATGTTACCTGAATAATATTTGCATTTATATCAGTAAATGGTTGCGATATGCTGGTACTTGGCATTATAACTGCAATGGTAAGTAAAAAAATAGTGGATAAAGTCTTCATAGTCTGATATTTTAGTTGTTATTAGTGATTGACTTTTCAAAGATACGTAAAAACTTCAATTAACAAACGGATGTGAATAAAATAAAATGTTTGCACTATATTGCAAACCACAATATACGACCTTTGTATACGTTGAATGATGAATTGATTTTAATGGAGTTTAGCAGATGAGATTTACCGTATTTTTTCTTTTGACTTTTCTTTTTCTCGCAGGTGCCGGGGAGAATATCTCAGCACAAAGTTCCGGTACCAGGATGACAAAGGAAGAGTATATCAAAGAATATGAGGAGATAGCCATTGAAGAGATGAACAAGTTCGGGATTCCTGCTAGTATCACTCTTGCTCAGGGAATTCTGGAATCGGCAAACGGGAACAGTACTCTGGCAACAAAAGCCAATAACCACTTTGGTATCAAATGTCATAAAGGATGGACGGGAAAGACATTCCATATGGATGATGATGCAAAAAATGAGTGCTTCAGAAAATATAAAGAACCTCTTAAATCGTATAAAGATCACTCAAAATTTCTCTCAACAAGAAGGAGATATGCTTTCCTTTTTGAACTTGATATTACAGATTACAAGGGCTGGGCACATGGGCTTAAAAAAGCAGGATACGCTACCAATCCCAGATATTCACAACTTCTGATTAAGATAATTGAGGATAATGGCTTGTTTGAATATGACAAACTCTATAAGATTGACAGAACAAAACTTGCTAAAAATCCAAAACCTAAAAATGATATATCACCTGAAAATGCTAAATATGTAGAGACAACATCCACAGGCAGAAAAGTATATTCAAATAACGATGTTAAGTTCATTTTTGCAAAAACAGGAGATAATCCTTATGCGATAGCCAAAGAATTTAATATCTATAAATATCAGGTTAGCAGGTATAATTTTCTAACGAAAAAGGATCCAATAAAGGAAGGACAGATTATTTATATTGAAAAGAAAAAGAATAAGGGGAAAGATGCATATCATACTGTCCAGTCTGGAGAAAACCTCTATGATATTTCAGAAAAATATGCCATAAGACTCAAAAAACTGTGTAAGTACAACAGCCTGCCAAAAAATGCAAAACTATTTCCCGATCAGAAAATAAAATTAAGGAAGTAGAGGAGTCTCCTGTTTTTGTAAATTTATCTTGCATAAGATTCAAAATAATTGCTTGGTGCAGCATGACTAAAAATGCAAGTTAAAAAACTATTAACAGAAACATCAAACTACTATAACAATTTACAATCTTCCTAATGAAGTTTTCTTATGATCAAGTTTACCCTTTTTATTATCACCATTCAGATCTTCTCTTAACAATTGTCTCATTTTGCTTATCTGTTCAGGAGTCCCAAGTACGAATAGCTTTGAGCCCTGCGATACTTTTGTTTCCGGCCCGGGGTTCAGTTCATAATGACCATCAGGTGCTTTAAACCCGATTATATTTGCACCTGTCTTACGGCGTATTCCAATCTCATAAATAGTTTTTCGCTTTGCATCGTCAGGAAGGTCTTTACAGACTATCTCCTCAAGAATTGTCGGGTCATCGCTATGAACCGAAATGTGATCGAGAAACTCAACAACATCAGGACTTGCAACGAGGGCAGCCATATGGGAGCCCCCAACTTTTTCGGGCATCACAACATTATCAACTCCTGCCATACGAAGTTTTTTCTCAGCAAGATCACCTGATCCACGGCTGACAATTATAAGATCGGGATTAAGTGCTCGAGCAGTAAGCACAACATACAAATTATCGGCATCAACTGGTAAAGTTGTTATCAGTGATTTTGCCGTTTTTATATTTGCCTTAATAAGAACATCATCAATAGTAGCATCACCTTCAATGAAGTAACTTGAATACTCCGGATATTCGGCAATCAAATCGCTGGCTTTATCAACCACAACATATTTATAACCGTGAGCCACAAGCTCATCAATAACCTGACGGCCGTTTCGCCCGAATCCGCATACAACAACATGATCTTGCATTTTTTTTATAGTTTTGGATTTATAGCCTTTTAATAAAACCTGTAACTGCCCTTCAATAAAAAGTGTTGACAATGTGGTAAGGGCGTAAGCAAAAGTAGTAAAACTTGATATAATCAGAAAAATAGTAAATATTTTTCCACCCTGAGACAGTTTGTGAATTTCACCAAATCCAACTGTAGATATGGTAATAACAGTCATGTAAATGGCGTTCAGAAAAGTATCACCCTCAATGGTCATGTAACCTACAACACCAACAATGACAATAAAGACAATCATTGATAACCCGATGAGAATTCTTGTATTACCCGATAATCTTTCCATTTGCAATAATTTGACTCTGCAAAGATAACGAAAGAAAATCAGACTTTAAATTTCAAATACTATTGCAACGATTCTTTCTATATATTTGTCATTTGTTATAAAATAACTATCATCGATGGCTAGGTCGATTCTGACAATATTATTTTTTTTCTATTTCCTGATGAGTTTTGGACAGTACTTTTCCAATCCGTCATTTGAAGGTTTTTATCCTAACCCAAACAATCCACCTGCTGGATGGGAGAAATGTTCAGGCTCACCTGATACTCAGCCATATACCTGGGATGTCACACACCCTTCCTCCGACGGTGATTCCTATGTTGGCTTTGCCTGGCTTAGCGGCTGGATTGAAAGGATATGGACACCCCTCGGCACAAAACTGTCAGCCGACTCCTGCTACCATATTAAAGTTGATCTCGCATTCTTCCCTTTTATCAATTATTATAGCGTTTACCAGACAACCTATCCTATAAATCTCCGCTTTCATTCCTCAACAAATTATTGCCAGGAAGGGCCGCTTTTGTGGATGTCTCCGTTAATTGGCAATGATGGCTGGATAACCTATGAATTTAACCTTGAACCCGAAAGTGATATTGAGAATATTTTACTCAGATCATATTGCACAGACCCTGGAAATGAGGATATAGGATACCTGCTCGTTGATAATATACAGGTTATCACACCTCCTCCTCTTGATCTGGGCAATGATACAATTTTATGCATAAACGACTCACTTATTTTAAATGCCGGTTCACTTTTCACATCTTACCTTTGGCAGGATAACTCTGCAGATTCCGTTTTTGTTGTGTATGAACCGGGAGTTTATTCCGTCGAAGTAATCTCGGAATACGGATGCGTCGTAACCGATTCAATAACTGTGGATTATATGGGAGATATTGAACTTGGTAACGATACAACAATCTGTATTGGAGATACAATAACCTTTAATATTGGAGCAGGATATGATGAATATCTTTGGAATGACGGTTCTACAGATTCAACTCTGTCAGTCTGGGAGCCGGGAGATTACTGGATTTGGGTAAACGTTTCTATTAGTGCTGGCTGCTCAGATATCGATTCACTTCATCTAATTATTGAAGATTTCGGAACTGAGGTCTCACTTGGAAACGATACTACACTTTGTCAGGGCGAGGAGATGACGATTGAACCGGGAGATTTTGAGAATTATCTATGGCAGGACGGATCAGCCGATTCGGTTTATCTGGTAACCCAGCCAGGACTATACTGGCTACAGGTTATTGGCGACTGCGGTACTGCATCTGATAGTATTTATGTTGATTATTATCCTCCTGTGAATGTGGATATTGGCTTGGATACAGCAATCTGTTTTACGGATAATCTGCAGTTTGATGCCGGTTCCGGATTTATTAGTTACCTGTGGCAGGATGGGACAACATCTCAGTATATGACAGTGTATGAGAGTGGTTCTTATTCTGTTTCAGTTGTCGATTACTTCGGATGCGAAGGTTCTGATGAAGTCTTTGTGACAATTAAGCCGGAAGTAGAACTTCCAAACGATACATCAATTTGTGAAGGAGATACCATAATTATTAATCTGAATGATGACTTTGAATATGTTACATGGAATGACGGTTCTTCGGGGAGTTCTCTTTCAGTTATTACTGGAGGAGTTTACTGGGTAGATGTTGATTTTAACATTGGCTGCCCATCATCTGA